>JAITNT010000185.1 GCA_031290295.1 Clostridiales bacterium | reverse complement strand
ATACAGCTTATCGTACCCGTAAAAACGTATTACCTCCTCGGCAATATCGGCATAGTTCTCCAAATCCTCACGGTACAACGGAACCTCGATATTAAGAATATTTTTGTCCGCGACGGCGGGAATTTCAAGGTTTTTTAATATTCTCAAAATCGCGCGCTTGGGAACCTTGATACCGAGCAGCGCATCGATATCGCGCACGTCAACCGAGATGTTGCGCGGCGCCTTGGAAGCGGCGCAGACGTCGATCCACGGCGAGCATACCGTGCCGCAGCCGAGACTGCTTACCAGCGAAAGCGAACGGGTTATGCCGATCTCCTGCGCCCCGATATCGACGCCCTTCTCGTATCTTGCGCTTGCCTGCGAGCGCAGCCCTAACGCGCGCGAGGTCGCCCTGACGGATGCTCTCGCGAACGTCGCCGACTCGAACACTGCCGTGTCCGTATCGGGCATAACGCCGCTGTATTCGCCGCCCATAACGCCGGCGATAGCCACGGGTTTATTTTTGTCGGCAATTACGAGCATTTTACCGTTAAGCGTATAATCCTTGCCGTCGAGAGCGTGTATCGTTTCGCCGGAACGCGCCGCGCGCACATGAATCTCACGTCCCTCGACATAGCGTATATCAAAAGCGTGCATAGGCTGTCCGAATTCGGTGAGCACATAATTAGTAATGTCAACTATGTTGTTAATCGAGCGTATACCGACATTACGCAGACGGTCGCGCATCCATTTAGGCGAGGCTTTGATTTTTATATCCTTAACCACCGCCCCGATATAACGGCGGCAATTTGCCTTGTCCTCGATTGCAATCTTGAGCATTCCGCCCGTATCCGCAGAAACGGACTTAAAGCTCATGTCCGGCAGCTTCAGCTTCTTGTCGAGCACCGCGCAAAGCTCGCGGGCGATACCGACTATGCTTTGACAGTCGGGACGGTTTGCCGTTATAGATACGTCAAAAATACATTCGTCAAGCCCGAGAACGCCGCGTATGTCAACGCCGATCGCCGTATCGGCGGGCAAAATCAATATACCGTCGACCTCTGCGCCCTCGATTACGTTATTATCTATGTCAAGCTCCTTGCCGGAGCATAGCATTCCGTAAGAAAGCACGTCTCTCAGTGCGCTCTTAACGATTTGCTTGCCGCCGGGCAGCTCGGCGCCGTCCAAAGCCACGGGAACGATATCGCCCTCAGCAACGTTTTTTGCACCGGTTACAATCGTAAGCGGCAATTTTTCGCCGATATCGAGCGCGCAAACCTGCAGCTTGTCCGCATTCGGATGCTTTGCTATACTTGTAATTCTGCCGGTGACGACCTTTTTGATGTCCGTTCCGGTGTAAATTATTTCTTCGACCTCGAAGCCTATGGACAATAGCTTTTGGGCAAGCGCTTCGGGTTTCAAATTAACGTCGATGTATTCCTTTAACCAACTGTACGGTACTTTCATTTTGCGCTCCTATCCTTATCTGAACTGTTTGAGAAATCTGATGTCGTTCTCGAACACCACCCTCAAATCCGTTATGCCGTATTTAATGTTTGTCATGCGATCAAGCCCTAAGCCGAACGCGAAGCCACTGTAAATTTTGGGGTCGATTCCGCAGTTAGACAGAACCTTTATATTAACCATTCCCGCTCCCAAAATTTCCAACCAGCCCGTTCCCTTGCAAACGCGGCAGCCCGCGCCGCCGCACTGACTGCAGGTAGCGTCTACCTCGATGCTCGGTTCGGTGAACGGAAAATGCGAGGGGCGCAGTCTTGTCTTGGTATCTGAACCGAAAAACCGCTTGGCAAAAGCGTCGAGCACGCCCTTAAGGTCGCACATGGTGATATTTTTATCTACGACAAGCCCCTCTACCTGATGAAACATCGGCGAATGCGTAGCGTCGATTTCGTCCGAACGGTAAACCCTGCCCGGATTAATCATCTTTATGGGCGGTTGTTGCTTCTCCATTGCGCGTATTTGCGTCGTCGAGGTCTGCGTCCGCAGAAGAATGTTTTCGGTAATATAAAAGGTGTCCTGCGTTTCACGCGCGGGATGGTCGGGCGGAAGGTTCAACGCCTCGAAGTTATAGTAATCCGTTTCCACCTCTCTGCCGTCCTCAACCGTAAAGCCCATGCCCGTGAAGATTTCGATAATCTGATTACGGACGAGCGTTTGCGGATGCACCGCGCCTCTTGGAAGCTTTTTGGAAGGTATTGATATATCAATAACCTCGGTTTTTAGACGGGCGTCGAGCGCGAGCCTCTGCAATCTGCGCTCGGACTCCGTAATGCAGTCCTCGAGCCGCACGCGGGCGGCGTTAACAATCTTGCCCGCCGCCGCGCGTTCCTCGGGTTGCAAATCGCGCATACCCTTCAAAATCAGCGTCAATTCGCCGCTTTTTCCGAGATATCGGATTCTTACGGCATTAAGCGCGTCCACGGTTTCGGCTGCTAGGGCTTGACTGTCAAACTCCCGAATTATTTTTTCAACTTCGGTTTTCAGTTCCATATTTTCCTCCGAAAATTTTTTGTACGGTTAAAAATTAAAAAACCCCGCCCCTTGTATAAGGGCGAGGCTTCGCGGTACCACCTTAATTTTTCGCGCAAAAAAAAGCTTTATTTTAGAGCGCGAACTCAAAAGTTATAACGGCACAACCGCCTGAGCTTACTTGATTCAGCCCGGAACTACGACAGTGAAATTCGTGTTTTCGACGTCTAAAGACTTACACCGACCGCCTTTTCTCTGCAAAGACCGTACGAAACCTTACTATGCTGTCATCATCGTTTGTATTTATATTATAAGATTATTAATAAAAAATGTCAACTGATTACGACCGGAGCAAAGAAATTGAGCGATGAAAGCGGCGAAGCGGGGTAAGAGGATAAGAAAATATTGGTAAGCGGCGAAGAGATGTTTCGACTGCGCTCAACATGACATGGTTTTTGTTTTGATTGTATTGAGCATGGAGGAACGGCGATAATGCGATTAACTTGGAGCGCAGCAAAATCGCATTTTTGCGGAGCGACCCCGTTGGAAGTCCGACTGAATCGGAATAAGCAAGCAAGGCGCTAGCCGTAGCGCAGCGCCGATTCACGCTTGGTCGGCTCTTTGCGGCAGAAGATTAAGCGCGGTCGCGGGGAGTCCCGACATATTAAGGTACACGGCGGGTACGTCGCCGATTATGATGCTTTCAAAAACCAGCACCGCGTTAGCCGACATAATTTTCCGGTCGGAGCCGGGAAGCACTACATACACCTCGGAATTTATTTCCGCGACAATGCGGTGCAGCGTTTGATTAATTCCCGCGGAAAAAAATTCCGTAATACAGTTGCAGGTTACGGAAGCTATAGGAAGAATTTTAATTTTGATATCTATGCCTCTGCCCGCAAAAATCGGTATTCCCGTAAGCGAACCCACCGGTATCAAAACTCCCGTTTCGCCGATAACCGCGAGGTTTTCCTGCGCCGTTTTGGCTATCCTTCTGGTAAGCAAGTTAATTTTTACGGCATCGATACGAATCATTTTTATTTTATCCTGCGCATCCTTAATTATCTCGACAATATCGCTGTATGAAACTTCCCCGCTCATAATTTCCGCTACGGTATTCGTAACCGTTAACGTCGTCGCGGCGCGCGTGTTTGCTTCGGATATTGAATAAATTACGGGATTTATATTTTTATCAAAAAAGCCCGCGACTAAAATTATCAGCAAAACAATCGCGGCGAGCGCGAATATCGTTTTTATTCTTTTGCGGTAGCGGCGACGCTTTCTTGTTCCGGCGCAATATTCCATGAATTTCTCCATGATATATATATGCGGAGAAAATGCAAACTGTCATT
>JAITNT010000143.1 GCA_031290295.1 Clostridiales bacterium | reverse complement strand
TTTATTATGCAGGCGAAAATTTTCCGTTCTGACCGCTCTTATGCTCGCGTGAGCCGCCTTAACCATCTTCAGCGTGTTCCAAAAAAGCCCGACGTTTATCGGTCTTGACACCGTGACTACGCCCAAATCCTCAACGTGCGAGGAAATTTCCTCGAAGTAAACGCTGCGCACGCTTAGAACGACGCGGCTGATACCCTTGCCTGCTATAAAGCGCGACAAGCCCTCGCCCGATTCATCCGGAAGCGGCGCGTGGATAACGCAGATATCAAAATCCTTTTCTATAATCAGCCGCCGAGCCTCGCCGCAGGACGCAACCGAAATTATTTCGGTGCACAAAAGATTGGTAAGCATTTCCGTATAGAATGTTACGCTCTTTTCGCTATTGGAAATAATCAGCGCGCTTTCCAAAAATCAACCCCGCCTGCTATAAAATCTTAAAATAGTGTTCGTCGTAAAATCCGCTTTTTGTCTCCGCGTGAGAAAACTCCGCGCTTTCGGCGGACTTAGCCGCAATATAGCGTACGGATATATCGGATCCGAGCGTCGCCGGAATAAACTTACTCTTTTCGGCAAGCGCCACCGCATCCGCAAACGTGCTAGGCAGGCGCGCAAGCTTCGAGATAATATTCTTGGGCGCGCTGAATATATCGGTATCCAAAGGCGGCATGAGCGGAAGGTTTTCTTGAATACCGTCAAGCCCCGCCGAAATTATAAGCGATACCGCAAGATACGGGTTAAGCGACGGGTCGGGAGAACGCAGATCCATGCGCGCCTTTTCGCCGTCCGCCGCCGGTATGCGCACTAGCTGAGAACGGCTCTGATGCGACCAGCTGACGTACTTGGAGGAGTTCTGCGCCCCGAGCCGCTCGTAAGAATTGGCGGTAGGATTGAGAAAAAGCGTCATCTCCGGTACGCGTTTCAAAACGCCCGCGATAAAGCTTTCGGCGGTTTTGGAATGCTCCGTAGGCGACACCCTGAAAATGTTCTGTCCGTTTTGGGAAAGCGAAAGATTTATATGCAGTCCGCTCGGACTTTTTGACAGAATCGGCTTAGGCATAAAGGAGGCGAACAAACCGTTGCGCCCGGCGATAGCCTTGACGACCGATTTGAAGGTTTGCAGATTATCCACGCTCGTAAGGGCGTCGCTGAATTTGAAGTTAATCTTATTCTGTCCCGGTCCGCGCTCGTGGTGAGAGGACTCCGGTCTGATGCCCATTTCTTCAAGGCAAAGGCATATTTCCCTGCGCACGTTCTCGCCCTTGTCCGTAGGTGAAATATCGAAATAACCGCCGTTATCGAAGGGCGTTTTGGTAGGCTCGCCCTGCTCGTCGACCTTAAAGAGATAAAACTCGCATTCTAAGCCCATGTTGCAGACATAGCCCGCGTCGGCGCAGCGTTTGACAACGCGCTTCAGAAGAATCCTTGAATCGCACTCGAAATCGACGCCGTTCGGATGCCTGATATCGCAATAAAATCTAACCACGCGACCCTGCTGCGGCCGCCACGGCAGTACGTTAAGCGTAGTGGGGTCGGGTATCAGAATAAGATCGGTTTTTGTAAAATCCGAAAATCCGCCGATAGCGGATGCGTCGAACGGAATACCTTTTTCAAACGCGTAAGCAAGCTCACCGGGCATTATCGAAATATTCTTTTGCGCTCCGAACAGATCGCAGAAAGCAAGACGGATAAATTTCACGTCGTTTTCGGCGACAAAGTCCAAAACTTCCTTGGCTGTATGTGTCATATTATTTACTCCTTATTGGCGGACGGTCGTTGGTTTAATTATATCATATCAAGAGTGTTGTCGCGTAATTCTAATTGTAGGTATAGAGCTGTTTATACGGGTTGGCGGTGTTAGGGCGCAATATAAAGAAGTCGGCGTCCAAAACCTTTTTTGGCTCGATCGAAAAATATTTGCAGTAGGCTTTGATTTCCGGAACGATATCCTTCATATCCTCCGCAGTCGCCACGGCGGCGGTTACCTGCGGGGGAAGATTAGGCGGTAACGCCCGGCTTCTGATGACTATTTCGCCGCCGTGCATACCCGTGCCGCAATATTCGCCGACTACGGGCTTTCCGTCGGTATTAAGACCGAGCACGATAATCTTGCCGCCCGCTTGATACTCGCCGAGGAAGTAACCGCCTCTACCGCCTATTACGATAACGGGAATCTTTTCTCCGTAGGCTTTCATATGAATACCGGCGCGGTAGCCCGCGTTATCGCGGACAAAAATCCTGCCGCCGCGCATAGCGTAGCCGGTAGCGTCGCCGCTCGAGCCGTAAATAACGATTTCGCCGTCGTCCATTGTGTCGCCCGTAGCGTCCTGAGCGCTTCCTCTTACGACGATTTTGCCGCCCGCCAAATACGCGCCGAGCGCGTTCCCGGGCGTACCTATTATCTCTATGTCCGCGCTGTGTCCGCTCGCTATGTAACGCTGACCTAAGCAATCCTCGATACGGATATGCGCACCGACAGGACATGCGTTGATTTTATCGCGCAATTCGCTGAAATGTAAATTCGCAGCCTTGATTACCATTATATTTTGCTCCTTTTTTATAAAGAAAACGCTAACCGTTTAATTTTTTGGCGCGGGTCTCCGCCGTGAACGCCATGAGCCTCGGTTGCAGCTTTATAAGCTCGAAGTCAACCGAATCAAGCGGCGTACTTTCGCGTATCATAGACGTGTAAATCCCCGCGCATTCCGGCATGTCGACAAGAATATAGCCCTTCAGACGGTTGTCGCCGTAGAACAGCTTCTTATATTTTCCGTCGGAACGGGTAATATATACATCGCCGTCGTAGCTTCCCGCGGTAATGACGTGTTTTCCGAAAAAGCCTATCGCGTTCATCGGGAT
>JAITNT010000120.1 GCA_031290295.1 Clostridiales bacterium | reverse complement strand
TGTGTATGATTTGCGCCTTCCTTGCAACGGTTGCGAGAGTAACGACGGCTACTGCCCCTTTCCCCCGCCTACCTTTCCCACTCCGTCGCTTCGCCCTTTTTCAGGCTTTTTGCGCAATCCAAAATCCGCTGATTCCGACTGCCCCTGAAGTCCAAGGTAAGGTCGCGTTCGGCTTCCAAATACGGGCCGTCGATCAAAATATCGCACAGCCCCAACAGCGCCAGTCTGTCCGCGTCGGCCTCCTCTAATAAATATTCAAACGTGTATCCGGTATAGGCGACTATATTCTTGCCGCCGCTTTTTAGGGTTCTAGCCAGCTCCGCGAGTGGCTTCGGCTGCATAAAAGGCTCGCCGCCCGAGAACGTCGCGCCGTCCGAGAGGGGGTTGCTAAGAATCCCCGCGGCAAGCGCGTCCGTGTCCGCGTCGCGTCCGCCTTTAGGGTCGAGCGCGTGCGTATTGTGACAGCCGGGGCAACGATGAGGACAGCCCTGCGTAAAAACTACCGTCCTTACGCCCGGGCCGTCCACTATCGAGTCGTCTATTGTACCCGCGATCCGCAGCGTCATGTCAGCGAATGCTTGACGCGCTCGCGTTCCTCCGCGCGCTTTGCGTTGTTGAAACGATCCACCGTCCCCACGAGATATCCCGTAATGCGGCGTATGCGCTCGAACTTAGGTCCCTCGTGCTCCTTGCGACCGCACTTAGGGCATTCGTTCTCTATTATGCCGGAGTAACCGCAAACGGGATCGCGGTCTACCGGGTGATTAATACTGCCGTAACCCATATGCTGTTCCTTCATGAAGCGTATAACCCGTTCAAACGCCTCCGTGTTATGCGTGGGGTCGCCGTCAAGCTCGATATAGCTTATGTGCCCGCCGTTCGTCAGCGCGTGGTAGGGAGCCTCTATAGCGATTTTTTCAAAGGCCTTGAGCTTGTAGTACACCGGCACGTGAAAGGAGTTCGTATAGAAATCATGGTCGGTAATACCCGGAATTACGCCGTAATTTTTGCGGTCGATTCTCAGGAAGCGCCCCGAAAGCCCCTCGGCGGGAGTCGCTATCAGGGAGTAGTTAAGGCCGCTTTCCGCGGTTTTATCGTCGCAGCGTTTACGCATGTGCGCTATTATTTCCAAACCGAGCTTCTGCGACTCCGGGCTTTCGCCGTGATGCTTGCCCGTCAACGCCTTCAGGCATTCGCCTAGACCTATAAAGCCGAGCGTCAAGGTTCCGTGCTTCAGAATTTCGCCGATATTGTCGTCCGGGCCCAGCTTGTCGCTGTCGAGCCAAATGCCCTGTCCCATAAGGAACGGGAAATTCCTTACCTTTTTTTGGCACTGAATGCGGAAACGGTGCAGCAGCTGGTCGAATACCGTATCGATAACCTCGTCAAGGTTCTTATAAAAAGCCTCTAGGCTGCCCCCGGCGTTAATGCCGAGGCGGGGGAGATTAACCGAGGTAAAGCTCAGGTTGCCGCGCCCCGTTACGATTTCGCGCGACGGGTCGAACGCGTTTCCGATAACGCGCGTGCGGCAGCCCATGTACGCCGCTTCGGTGTTGTAGTCGCCTTCCTTGTAGTATTGCAGATTGAACGGCGAATCGAGGAAGGAGAAGTTCGGGAACAATCTTTTTGCGCTCACCTTGCAGGCAAGCTTAAAGAGGTCGTAATTTATATCGCCGGCGTTGTAGTTAACGCCTTCCTTAACCTTAAATACGTGGATAGGGAAAATAGGCGTTTCGCCGTTGCCCAGCCCTTTTTCGGTGGCAAGCAGTATGTTGCGGATTACTGTGCGCCCCTCCGGCGAGGTGTCCGTCCCGTAATTTATCGAGCTGAACGGTATCTGCGCGCCCGCCCGCGAATGCATGGTGTTAAGATTATGCACGAAGGCTTCCATCGCCTGAAAGGTCGCCCGCTCGACCTCCGTAAGCGCGGTCTTTTTGGCGAACGCGGTTACCTTGGCGGCAATATCCTCGGAAATCCCGAGCGCCGAAAGCTCCTTTTTTTCGGCGGCTTCAAAATCGGCGTTGCCCGCCATAGTCGGTACGCCCGCAGTCTTTTTAAGCCTCGCCGCGTATTTTTTCACAAGCTCGGCGGCGTCCTCGAGGTCGGTGAGCAGGGTCACCGCCTTGGCGATTTTCTGCATGTACAGATTAGCGTTGGTCTTACGCACGCCGACCGCCATCGCGTAATCGAAGTTCGGTACGCTCTGTCCGCCGTGCTGATCGTTTTGGTTAGACTGAATAGCTATGCAGGCGAGCGCGGAATAGCTGGCTATATCGTTAGGCTCGCGCAAGAAGCCGTGACCCGTGCAGAAGCCGCCGTCAAACAGCTTTACAAGGTCGATCTGGCAGCAGGTAGTCGTAAGCGTCAAAAAATCAAGGTCGTGAATATGAATGTCGCCGCTCTTGTGCGCCGCCATATGCTTAGGGTCGAGCACAAACAGCTCGTAAAAGGTTTTCGCGCCCTCCGAACCGTATTTGAGCATAGTGCCCATAGCCGTGTCGCCGTCGATATTGGCGTTCTCGCGCTTAATATCGTTCTCGTTGGCGTCCTTAAAGGTCAAATCCTCGTATATTTTCATAAGCGCGGTATTCATTTCGCGCACGCGGCTTCTGTCCGCGCGGTAAAGTATATACTTTTTGGCGGACTCGGCGTGGCCGCTTTCAATCAGAATTTTTTCGACCGCATCCTGAATCTGCTCGACGGAGGGCGCCTTGGCTTTTTGCTGCTCGAGCTTTTCGCAAACGGACTCGGCAAGCCTGCCCGCCTCCGCGTCGTCGAATTCGTTCGCCGCCACCCCCGCCTTAGCGATCGCGTTAGCGATTTTCTCGAAGTTAAAGCCGACCCTTCTGCCGTCTCTTTTGACAATTTGTGTAATCATTTTTCGTTTTTGCTCCTTAAAAAATACGGTACTCCCGCCCCTTGTGCAGAGTCGGGCAAAAGAAACAAGATGTAGCAATTCAATTATACATTCATACTACATATTGTGTCTGTGTGTATAATCTACATTGTAATAAAATAAATGTCAAGCAAATATAGCGCAAAAAAGTGACAAGACTATTTGTATTTTGCAAATAAAAATTTCCGGCCTTTTTCCGCCCCGAAGAGGGGGCAAATACCGCCCGTTCCCAATACAATTAACCGCTGTCCATGCCCGTGCCGCCCGCACCCCATACAATCAAAACTCTGTCTGCTTTGTCATTGCGAACGAGGCGAAGCCGATGTGTGGCAATCCGGTTTATACTTATGCCCTTAGCGAGGAGCGTCAGCGACGTGGCAATCCAGACCCGCTTCGCCGCTTGCTAAGACAATTACTTGCCCTATCCGTCATTGCGAGCGTAGCGTGGCAATCCAGACCCGCTTCTCCGCTTTCACCGCCCCATACAAACAACACTAACCCTCTTTCTTCTTGTCCTTGTTAAGATACCTTTCCTCCTCGCTGAAAATACAGCCGCAATATTTCTGCATATACAATTCCTTTCGGCGGGCTTCCGTTTGTCCCTGCCTAAAAAGCGGGCGGAAATCGCGGTAGAGGAACGCAACGCCGGTTTCCGCGGCGACCTCCTCCGCGATGCTCGCGAGCAGCTCATGGTTCTGATAAGGGCTTACGAGGAGGGTAGTCGAAAACGCCGCGAAGCCGTTTTGCGCCGCGGCAAGCGCGGTATGCGACAGGCGCATACGGTAGCAAACGGCGCAGCGGTTTTCCGCGCCGCGTGTTTTTTCCACGAAATCGCGCAGTCCGTATTCGTCGTGCGTTATAAGCTCGGCGTTTATGTCCGCGGAGTATTGCGCGAGCGTCGCGAGCCTTTGGCGGTATTCCGTGTACGGGTGTATATTAGGATTGTACCAGAGCAGCGCCGGTTCGGTTCCCTCGGCGCGCAGGGTCTCGATACATTTTACGGAGCAAGGCGCGCAGCAGGTGTGAAGAAGAATTTTCACCGTCGTTTACCCGCCTTGCATTTTAGCAAAAGAATTTTCACCGTCGTTTATCCGCCTTACGCTTTAGTAGTCTATGCCGATGCGCATTTTTTGCGCCGACTCCACGATATCGGCGAGCTGCCGCGCAAACCTTGGGCTGCGACCGCCCTTGGCGAGCGCGAACCGCTCCGCAACGCCCGGCAAATCCCCGGGCGCCGTAATCCCGCGGTCGGCGAGTATCCCCTGCAAAATCCGCAGAAACTCCGCCTTGTCGGGCGTCATGTAAGTTACCGTAAGCCCGAAGCGGTCGGAGAGGGCGAGCTGTTCCTGCATTACGTCGCTTGCGTGAACGTCGCCGTCGCGGTCTGAGAAGCTCTCCCTTACGATATGGCGGCGGTTCGTAGTCGCGTAAATGAGTGCGTTCCTGATATCGTAAACGCTGCCCTCGAGCGCCGCCTTGAGCGCGTTGAAGCTTTCGTTAATGTCGTTGAAGCTCAAATCGTCGATAAAGATTATAAATTTGAAGGACGAATCCGCTATAATTTTGAGAATGCGCGGAAAGTCCGGTATATGGTTTTTGTTAAGCTCCAGCAGCCTCAAGCCCCCGTCCTTGTACTCGTTGAGAATCGCGTGCACGGTAGAGGACTTGCCCGTGCCGCGGTCGCCGTATAACAGCACGTTCTGGGCGGGGTATCCCGCGATAAAAGCCTCGGTGTTGCGCGCGACGAGTCGTTTTTCCTCCGCGAATTCCTTCAAATCGGACAGCCGCGTCCTCGATACCGCGTCGGGCGCACGGAATTTTTTTCCGTCGGAATCCCACAGAAAGGCGGCGGAACCGTAAAGGTCGCCGAAGCCGTCTTTTTTATAAAGCGCGGATATCGCTTCGATACCGAATGACGCCTCGCCCGTGCTCCACACCGGCAGTCCGGCCTCCGCGCCGCCGTACCCCGCAAAATCGGCCGGCACGAGCTTAGCCAGCGCGGCGAGCGTATTTAAGTCGCGCTCCGCCGCGAGCGTAACCGCGTCGGCAAGCCGCGCGCCCTTATGCGCGGCCGCCGAAAAAACATTTGCATCCCGCATAATAAGCCCGAGGAAGTATTCCGAAGCCAGCGCGCGCGGCGACCGTTCGCAAAGTATTCCGAAATATTCCGCCGCCGCCTGCGAAAAGGTCTCCGCGTCCGAGGCGTCCAAAAGCTCGGTAAGCGCCCGCACCCCGCGCTCGGAGAGCAGCCCGCGATAAACGGACAGCGACGCCGCCCGTAATTTTAATTCCCT
>JAITNT010000062.1 GCA_031290295.1 Clostridiales bacterium | reverse complement strand
TGCAGTTCGCTAACGACGGTAAACTATGGAGGAACGCAAACGCAATGGAATGCGATCAGCATAGGAAGCAATAATACTCCGTTAACAACCGCGACCAAGAATTATAACTACGCGGGAGCGTAAGGACAAAGCGAGCGGGGGCGGGTCGGCGGACGCGGCCGCAAGGGCGCGGAAAGCAGACCGACACGAACGGCGCGGGCATTGGGGTGGGGGGAGTACGCAAAAACCGTTATTTTCATCGCATTCCCCTTGCCCCTCCCTTGCCCGCCTTGAAGCGGGTCTGGATTGCCACGTCGCTAACGCTCCTCGCAATGACGGAAGGGCTAGTTTTAATTGTATGGGGTGCAGGTGGCGCGGGCATGGATAAGGTTGATTGTATTCGGGGCGAATGCGAAAATGAATGCGAATAGGTAGAGTGAGTATACGGAGTGCGGGTAATCGGTCGGTTTTACACTACTATGACACGCATATTACTACGGAGATACCCTCTTTTTATATGTTTCGCAACAAATAAAAGCTGTTATACAAATTCAACCTGCCGTAACCCCATTGCACGTTGGGGTATTCAGTATCGTTATCCCTATCGCACCCGCGAATGAGGTTTGCGCGAACCAGATAAGTATTAAGCGTCGTATCGTTTTTGTCCGCTACTCCCCATTCGAGCATCAGGGCGCACGCGCCCGTCGTTATTGCGGCGGCTACGCTCGTTCCGCTCATTTTACCGTAGCCAGACGGGAATATGCCGCCCACGTCCACTCCGGGCGCGGTGAGATCGGGTGCCATCATGGGAAGCCTTGTGTGTCCCCATGAGGACAGCGAATACAGGCTGTTATTTATACTTGCGTACGCGCCGCAGGTTATCACCCCCGTAGCGGTAGCAAGCGAAGCCATGGTATAGTACGGCGACGGCGTTAAAAACTCCACGTCGGGACTGACAAGACCGGTGATAGGTAGCCACGCGTGAAACGTTCCGTCAAGAATTATTTCGCCGTACACCGATATGGTCCAAATCCCCGGAGACGGATCTATAATACTGACCACGGACAGCTGGCTGCCGCTCCCTTCGATAGGGAAATAGTATTCCACAACTATGCTTGACGGTTCTAAAATAAGCTTTGCGCTGTAGGACGTGCCCGATCGCGCGGGGACGCGCCCTAAAATCTCGCCCGCGGGCGACTGCACCGAAACGGCGAGCCTGTCGGAGGAATTATTCCAAATTTCTATCGCAAAGGACCGCGACGTTTCCGCAGTCCGCACCTGAATATCTACGGAATCGTTTGTCTGCGCCACCCGTCCCTGCGCGTGGTGGCGCGCCGTGCTTTCGTTGCCTGCCGCCGCGCAAACCGCGACCCCGGGCATAAAGGATATTCTGGCAAGGTATTCCTCGAGTACGCCGAAGCCGTCGTGACCGCCCATATTGCTTCCTAAGGACACGCAAATCGCTACGGGACGTTCAAGCTCGCCGGCTTTTTGTACGATGTACTCTATGCCCTGCATAAGGTCTCCCGATTCATAGGCGGGTTCGGAATCCTCCGGGATTAAATAAAGCCGCCGGTAATACGGGCTTGCGCTCTTTAATTTGACTATTATAAACTCCGCGTCGGGGGCGGCGCCCATATATTCGCCCTGCTCGCGGCTTCCGGCGACGGACGCCAAGAAGGTTCCGTGCCCCACCGTATCGCGGTGCGGCACGACCGTATACGGCGCGTCCGAGCTTAACGCCGCATTAATTGCGGCGGACGAATATTCCGAGCCGAAGCCGTACCCCTCGGGAGACGCGCCGCTCTCGGTTTGATCCCAAATATACCTTATACGCGTAGTATTATCCTCGTACTTAAACGCCCCGTTTGTGTAGTCTATGCCTGAATCCACAAAGCCGAGCAAGGCTCCCTGCCCGCGCAAGGAAAGATAGGGCTGCCGCCGCACCGCCGTTATTCCCGCGGAATCGATATCGCCGGATGCAAGCGGCGCAAGTATGGACGGAATAACGTTTACACTCACCGCGCCGATATCGTACAGCACGGCGCCTAACCGCTCCGAGGACGTATAAACTACGGCGTAATTACCCGACAACTGCTTGCCGAGATAAACGTCCTGCCGTCTGCTAATATACTCCTCCGTCGCGCCGTTATAACGCACTACGAACGCTACCGTATCAGGCAGCTTAATAAAATCCGCAAGCGGCATAGAATCCGTCGTCGCCACCCCGTTAATCTCCTATATGCGCGGCAAGCTCGTCGATAACGTTCTTTACGCAAAGCGCGCCGTATCCCCAAACGGGATTCGGATAGCTTTCGGTCGGAAATCTTTTGGCGCCGCGGCGCAAGAACGCTTTGACCCGTTGCCCGTACAAAAAAGGATCGTTACCGTTATGAATTCCCCACTCCATCATAAGCGCCGCCGCCCCCGCGACAAAGGGCGCCGCCATGCTCGTACCCGTATACACGCCGTAGCCGCCGCCGGGGCGCGCGGTAAGTATAGCCGTCGCGGGCGCGACAAGGTCGGGCTTGGCGTAATTATCGGGAAGATTATTCCCTCCCCTCCCCGAAAAGGGCGCGGCGCTCCCTAAGGCGGAATTATAGCCGCCTACGGATATGACGTTAACCGAGGTTGACGGAAGCGTAAGCGTGTTACTTACGGTAGGCTGCATAAACGCCGTATCCGCCGAAACCTCCTCCGTGGTAGGCAGCCAAATATCGAAGCCGCCGCTGACCACGCTTACCCCTCTTACCGTGAGCCGCCAAATCCCGGGAGGTATAGCGCGCTCGCCTGCAAACTGAAAGAAAACCTCCTGCTTCGTATGATAACGGGTAGGCCGTCCGTAGGATATATAAATATTAGTCCCGTCCGTTTGCATGACCGTTAAAGGAACGCCGTAAACGATTTCTCCGCTGGAAACGCCGTTGGGCGATATCAGCTCGAAGGAAAACGTGTCCGCAAAATTCTTCCAAAGCGTCAAATAAAGCGAATTTAAGTTCGCAGCGACAACGAACTCCGCGCTTAGCAACTCGTCCTGCCTCATTTTGCCGGAGAAATGATGCCCCGCCGCGCCCTCGTTTCCCGCCGCGACGATTATTACGGTTTTCCACATCTCGGACATATCGTCGATGTACGCCTCGAACAACGAATTGCCGTCGTGCGGGCCGTTGTTTGTGCCGTAGCTTATATTGACGGCGAGCGGAAGCGCCGCGCCCTGCGCTTTTTCAATAACGTATTTGATTGCGCGCATCATTTCCGTCGTCCGCGCGAAGGAGGCGCGTCCGCGCGAACCGAGCTTGACTACGATTAGCTCCGCGTCGGGAGCGACGCCGCATTCCCTGCCGCCGCTTGCGCGTCCGTTACCCGCGGCTATGCCTGCGACGGCCGTTCCGTGTCCGATGTCGTCGGTTTCGGGTACGGCGGCGTCC
>JAITNT010000002.1 GCA_031290295.1 Clostridiales bacterium | reverse complement strand
ATACCGCCGAGGTCCGAGGCTTGTTTTTTATTTTTACCCGATTTCATGATTTTAATTATACCGCCGATATAAAATTTGTGCTTGAATTATGGCAAGTTAAAAAATTTGCAAAAGCCGCGGCCGCCCCCTAAAAAGTAGGTTTCGCCTTTATTTACGCTCCGTATTGTGCACCAGCTTATAAAGTATGCTAAGCGTACGAAAAGTCACCGCGTCCGAAAACCGTCTTATATTCAGCCCTGTGATTTTCTCAATTTTGTCCAGCCTGTACAGCAAGGTATTGCGGTGCAGGAACATGATGCGCGCCGTCTCGCTGATATTAAGGCTGTTAATCATAAATTGCTCGGCTGTGTCCGTCATTTCGGAATCCTCGAACAGCTCGAGCGCGGGCTTATCGAGCGACAAATCAAGTATAGTCTGCTTATTTTCACGCGGAAGCTCCTCGAGCATACGCATAATCAGATAGTCCTTGTACGAATAAACCTTCGATTTAGGCTCCAAAATCTTGCCTATCCTTGCGGCGATAGTCGCTTGCGAATAATACGGCGGCAGCTGACCTATCGAGCGCGAAATGCCGCCGACGCCGATAGAAACGTCTATAGACAGCTCCTCGGCAATATTGTCCGCCATCATATGCGCGAATTCCGAAGCGGACCGATAATCCTCCCCGTCCCCGCACGACTTGAGATAGGCGATTATGCCGCTGCTGACGGGGATAACGATATCCTCGCTCGAAGCAAGCTCGCGGCAGTAATTTTCAAGAGCCGCGTTATTCTTAGACGCGGTGTGCAGCGTAAGCACAAAAAGCGGCTTGTCCGTAATATTATACCGCGTTTTCATGCGCGCGGGAAGCCCGCTGTCCGCGCCGCCGGTTAACAGCGCACGGAACTCGTCCGTAACGTTGCGGGTAGGCGAAGCGTTCTCAAAGGACGTTTCGATAAGCTTAGACCAAAAATGCGCGTAATTGCGGCTCGCGTTATTCGCACCCGTAATGACCCCGATAAACATATCGCAGCGGATTTTTATAGAGAAACAGGTTATATTCTGCTTGCGGTCGCAAATTACCGTACCGCGCGAAAGCGCCTCGCGGTCAACGTTGAGAGTATAAGTAATCTCCTCCGTAACCGTAGTGGCGAGAACGTCGCCGCCCAAGGAATGCACGGAAATGTCCAATCCCGTGCTTTCCTGCAAGGGCGAAATAATATCGTAAAGTCTGCTAATCATAAGGTTATTTTTTCCTATTTAGTCGGGATTATCAAGCTTTTCCAGCGCGGACCGATTATCGGCGGTCTTAGCGTTACCGTGCTTAACGAAGAACATGGTAGCCGCGCTGACCGCCACGAAGAACGCGCTGTAAAAGAACAGCGACCTATAATCCCACCCGTAGAACAGTCCCGCAAGCACCGGGGTAAGCGCCTGCGCGCCCATACTGCACGTGTAATACAATCCGGTGAATACTCCGGTATTCCCTTTCTTTGCAAGCTCGACCGCCATAACGTAAGAGTGAACGTTTATAGTAGCCCAACCCGCGCCCACAAGCGCGAACACGGGGAACATCATAGGCTTGAGAATATTCGCGTCCGTGACGAATAAAACCATAAGCGCCGCTATCAGCAGTCCCGCCGTCATAATGCCTATGCCGATAAGAATTGTCTTTCTGCGTCCGATTTTGTTGCCGATTAAGCTTGACGGAATGTACATCGCGAACGCCGCGACGCTCGCGATAATCATCGGAAAGGAAAAGCCCGTGCCGCCGAGCCTGTCGTAAGCAAAGGTAGTGAACCACGTGGTAGCGGCGTTATATCCGAAGAACCACAGCACCACCGAGGCAAGAATTAAAACATACGACTTCATCTCGGGCTTTGAAAGCCCCGTTCCCTTTATTTTTTCCGTCTGCTCCTCCGCATCCTCGTTAATATTGAACCGCTCGAGCATTTCGCGTTTCTTCTCGACAAGCAGATTTTCTTTTACCTTAAAAACCATAAAAACCGAGGCCGCAATCATAAACGCGGCGACGACGCCTATTACAACCCAGCTTCCCGCGCCCGTTGACAGCATGAGAATAGGCTCGCCGTATGTCGTTTCTCCGATTTTCTCGGGCAAAATAAGCTTCAGATTTTCGTTCATAAGAACGAGCGCAATCAATCCGCCGACGACGCCCATAATGTTGATTATAGCGTTGGCCTTAGACCGTATTTGCTTAGGCGTAACGTCGGGCATAAGCGAAACGGCGGGCGTACGGTACAGGCACATAAAAATAAGTAAAAACACCGTCGACACCAAAAGTAACGCCAGGTTATGCGCCTCGTGCGCATAATTCACAAGCAATAACGTAGACGCCGCCAGCACCGAACCGATTACAATGTACGGTATACGCTTGCCGAACCTTGTTTTTGTGCGGTCGGAAACCCTGCCCATAAGCGGAAGAAGTATTAACGCCAAAATATTATCGCCCGCCATAACCAAACCGATAAGCCATTCCTTACTGCCGAACTGATCGAACGACCGTAAAAACAACGGCATTAACGCGTCATAGACCTGCCAAAAAATACAAACCGTAAAAAAAGCGAGTCCAACCAAAACCGTCTGCTTGATGTCAAGCTTTAGCTTAGGCTGCTCCGCCGCCGATACCTTCAACTGCTCACTCATATATTATCCCCTTTTGTAATTTTCCACCGTACTAGAATACTCCAAAATCACGCTTTTGTAAACGCTTTTAGCCGCTTAAATCCCAAAATCCGAAAAATCGTCTTAGCGAGCCGACCAAACGTGAATCGACGCAAGGAAACCGACCAAGCGTGAATCGGCGCTGCGCTTCGGCGTTACCGCCTTGCTTGCTTATTCCGATTCAGTCGGACTTCCAACGGGGTCGCTACGCAAAAGTGCGATTTTGCTGCGCTCCGCCTTAATTGTATTATCGCCGTTCACCCGTACCGAATACAAATTCACTTTATCCATGTCATGTTGAGCGTAGTCGAAACATCTCTTCGCCGCCTTCTATCCGCCCAGACGCGAATGCGCGCTCGCTCCGCCGCCTTAACGACGGCTTCGTCTCGCTTTTTCGCATTCGGGCGGACTTCAACGGCATAGTCTTATCCGGGTTATTACTACATACTCGTATTGTTCGGTTAAAAGCCGCCATTGTCCTTAGCGAGGCGCGTTAGCGCCGTAGGAATCCGGTTTAATTTTATCCTCTTTCCTTTTCAGGTTACCGCCTGCTGTATGCGGTAATGCGGAAAAGGAAAGCGAAAGAGGGCGAGTAATTGTCTTTAGCAAGGGGCGAAGAGGGTCCGGATTCCTACGGCGCTGAAGCGCCTCTGAATGACAGAGAGGGCTTGTTTGTTTATTAGTAAGCGGCGAAGAGGGTCTGGATTGCCACGCTGCGCTCGCAATGACAGATAGGGCAAGTAATTGTCTTAGCAAGCGGCGAAGAGGGTAGGAAAGAGGATAAAATTAAACTGGATTGCCACACTTCGGCTACGCCTCGTTCGCAATGACAGATAGGGTTTTGATTGTATATGGGGCGATGAAAGCGGCGAAGAGAGAGGGTTCGCCTTTATTCTAACAAATTTTACAAACGACAGTATGCCATACGATTGAATTTTTGCGCGATATGTGATAAAATATAAAGCGTTAGAGGTAAAGTTACCGCTAACCGCTTGAGTCCAAATGGAGGCATTTTGTATGACCGCTGAACAAATAAAGAAGCTCATTGCCGAGGGCGAAGGCTATACGGTTGAGTTTAAGAAAAATACAAATGAGTTAAACCATGACGTTTTTGAAACGGTGGCTTCTTTTTCTAATCGTTACGGAGGACACATTATTCTCGGGGTGGACGACCACGGCGAGGTTTTGGGCGTGAATAGAAATGCCGCGCCGAATATAAAGAAGAACTTTATCAATCAACTCAACAATCCGAATTTCATTGTGCCATCGCTATTTTTAACGCTCGAAGACGTTGAGGTTGACGGTAAGCTCGTTCTCTATATCTTTGTACCGGAAACCTCGCAGCTCGTTATTTTCGGCGGCAAAATATATGACCGCGCCGGCGATGCCGATATTGACATAACGCGCTCGGCAGACCTTATCACAAACTTGGCTCGCCGTAAGACCTTAGAGTATACCGAGCGTCAAGTTTTTCCGTATGCGACGGAGGCGGATTTACGTCTGGGCGAGTTAATGCCAAAGGTTCGCAATATGGCATCTCGCCGCATAGACCACCCGTGGTTGCGTATGAC
>JAITNT010000234.1 GCA_031290295.1 Clostridiales bacterium | reverse complement strand
ATTTAATCAAAAGTTCGACCCCTATATCAACGTTGATCCGGGAACGATGAGCCCGTATCAGCACGGCGAGGTTTTTGTAACCGAGGACGGCGCGGAAACAGACCTTGACCTCGGGCATTACGAGCGGTTCATCGATGAAAACACCTCGATTTTCAGCAACGTTACCTCCGGTAAAATTTATCAGCGCGTAATCCAAAAGGAACGCAACGGCGATTTCTTAGGCGCTACCGTTCAGGTAGTCCCGCATATTACCGACGAAATAAAGAATTCCGTATATAACGCGGCGCGTTCCAACCCCGAAATAGATGTGGTAATAACCGAAATCGGCGGTACGGTAGGCGATATCGAGAGCACGCCGTTTTTGGAGGCGATAAGACAGATACCTTTCGACGCGGGACGCGAAAACGTGCTTTATGTGCACGTTACGTTGCTGCCGTACATAGCCGCCAGCCACGAGTTAAAAACCAAACCCACGCAGCATTCCGTTAAGGAGCTTCAAAATATAGGTATTACCCCCGATATTATCGTTTGCCGTACGGAGCGGGACTTGGGTATGGACAGCAAACGCAAAATCGCGCTGTTTTGCAATGTCACGGCCGACGCGGTTATTCAGAACAAGGACGCCGAGACGCTTTATGAGGTGCCGCTTATGCTCGAGCGGGAAGGGCTTGCCTCGGTCGTGTGCAAAAAGCTTAACCTTACCAAGCAAGAGCCGGATTTAAGAGAGTGGACGGCGCTCGTCGAAAAAATAAAGGATCTTTCCGACACCTGCCAAAAGGTAAAAATAGCCCTCGTAGGCAAGTATGTGGAAATGCGTGACGCGTACATGAGTATAGGCGAGGCAATCCGTCATGCGGGCTACGCCAACGACGCGAATATCGGTATCGAATGGATTCAGGCCGAGGATGTAACCGCCGCCGCCGCGGACAAGCTGTTGAAGGACGCGGACGGCATACTCGTTCCGGGCGGCTTCGGAGACCGCGGCTTTGCCGGTAAAATAATCGCGGCGGGCTACGCGCGCGCGCATAATATACCGTTTCTCGGCATTTGCTTCGGAATGCACGCCGCCGTTATCGATTTCGCCCGCAACGTAATAGGCCTTAAAGACGCCAACACCGAGGAATTCGATACCGAAACGGCTAATCCGATTATTCATATTCTGCCCGATAAAAAAAGCAACGCCGACATGGGCGGCACGTTAAGGTTGGGCAATTACCCCTGCGTTCTGTCGAAAGGCTCGCTTGCCGAAAAGGTTTACGGGACAAGCGCAATTACCGAACGCCACCGTCATAGGTACGAATTTAACAATAAGTACAAGGATATATTCGCCGCGCACGGCATGAACCTCTGCGGAATCTCGCCCGACGGCACGCTGCTCGAAATGGTGGAAATCCCCGCGCATAAGTGGTACATAGCCGTTCAATTCCACCCCGAATTCAAGTCGCGCCCGAACCGCCCGCACCCGCTTTTTGCCGCCTTTATCGAGGCGTCCCTGAACGGAAAAGGGAAGAAGAAAAATAACAGATAATAGGTATAGTTTATACGGATTGACCGCGAACGGCAGGCGGTTGTCGGATCCGCACATCGGCTTCGCCTCGTTCGCTAAGGACAACGGCGGCTTTTACCCGTACCGTACGAGTACGCTGTACACACCCGGATAGACTATGCCGTTGAAGTCCGACTGAATGCGGTTAAGCGAGTTGAGCCGCCTTAAGCGGCGCAGCGAGCGCGCATTCACGTTTGGTCGGTCTATAAAAAAAACGGCCGTTTTACGCGCTAATCGCATAAAACAGCCGTTTTAGGTTTGGTTGCGGGCGGGTAATTACTTCAGGAACGGGCTAAGCTCGTTAAGCAGCTCCTCGCATTTGTCGTTGTAGATTTCCAACGTAATCGGCTTAGAGAGGTCAAGACTGAATATTCCCAAAAGCGATTTAGCGTCGACGGTGTAGCGACCGCTTCTAAGATCCACGTCAAAGGTATATTTACTAAGGATATTAACAAAGTCCTTAACGTCGGATGCGGTACGCAGATTAATAGTAATTGATTTCATATACGGGTTCTCCCTTAATTAATATTATAATATCATTATACACTCAAAATAGGATATTGGCAAATAGTTTTTAGATAAAATTTGCAGGGATTAAAGTTTTAATCGGCGGCAGCGCCGGCTGTACCGCATTTTTGCGAATAAAAGCCCAAAAGGCTTTTATTCGCTCCGCGGGGCAATCGTGCGGAATTCGCTTGCCGTAGGGGCTTTTTGTATGTTATCATAATAACATAAAGATTAGGGGGTGAAGCCGTTGTGGATAATACTAATGCGGAATTGATGAAAAGATTTTCGGATGCGTGCGACGCTATGAGCGCGTCTAAAATTATTCAGGCGGGTCCGAGAATTGCCGAGATTCTAAAAGCTATAGCGCGGAGCGAGCAGCTTTTTACCATGACGGAAAGCGTCACCGCGGGCTTTAATTTTAACCGCGAGTTCTCGGCGGCGCGCGTACCCGACGGAATTAACCGCATTTCCTTGCGCTATCCCGAGAACAAGGACGCATATATTGCCTTTGTTTTCGGGCTTTTGATGCAGTTCGATGCAGACGCCTCCGAGCTTGCGCGGTTCTTACAGGATTACTACTTTGACGACGAAGGTATTAACTCCGCGTATTCGGCGTTTTTGAAAGAAGTCGTCCCTAAGTTCAAGCGTTCCGTTATGAGTAAGTTCGACCGCTCCGTTTCCGTTGACGACGTCAAGCGTAAGCCGGCTCTCGGTCACGGCGACGTCGAGTACCTCAGCGGATATATTTCATCCTTGATTAACGCCGTGAGCGCTGACGGCGGCTTAGACCTTGAGCTTAAAGAGGAATATCTGCTTACGACGAGCGCGCTAAAAAACTGTATCATACGCAGAGATTACGACTATGTTATCGCGCTTTATATCGGCGTTATCAACACCTTTACCCAAAAGGAGGGCTATCGGGAATATCTGGAACAAATCGGTAAAATGCTAAGAAGATGCAACCTGATTTAGGGCGCGTTTACGTCGGCGGTAAAAAGGGAAAACTAAGAGCGTGAAAGAAATATTATGTTA
This sequence comes from Clostridiales bacterium, assembly GCA_031290295.1. Taxonomy (GTDB): domain Bacteria; phylum Bacillota; class Clostridia; order Christensenellales; family DUVY01; genus JAITNT01. The sequence goes on along the minus strand of JAITNT010000234.1, from coordinate 926 downwards.
CTATTTGAAATTTAAGGACGACGGCGCTTTGACGCTTATCGCGGGCGATTTTTCCGTGCCGCCGTCCTTTATCGTCATTAGGGACGGGCGCATGGTACAATTCCCGATTGAAAAAGAAAGCTTCTTTTCCGACCAAATTAATATGCGCGTCGCCTCGAAAAGCTTGGAAATACTTGCCGACCTCAAGATATTCGAAGCTCGCCCCATAGGCGGCGCTTTGTTCGGCAGCGTGCCGTCCCGCGGGATAACGCACCCTGCGGTTACCGCGCTTGCCGGAGGCGCGCTGAGCCTTAACGGCGCAGCCGTCGATTTATCTGAGGCGGCCGTCGGCGTTATGAAATTCCGGGGGGCGGAAATTCCGTCCGGTTTTGCGGTCGTGCAGTCCGTCTCGGGTTATAACAATGCGTTTACCTTCAGTATATGCGTCCGGGAAATTCTCAAAAAAGAGCTTATAACCGCCGACGCGTCGGTGATTTACGACGGCGAGCAATATAACTTTCTGGGCGTTAAGCCGTCGGAATTCAGCGACAACGGTTTGAATATGACTGCCGAACTGCATTCGTTAAGCGGCGCAAGCAGATTACTGCTTCAGGTGAGTCTTGACGGCGAGCGCATGGCGGGCGAATACCGCTATTGCCTAAGCGCGGCGGCAAGCTACAAGCTGTACCGCAAAGGACAGCTTGCGGCGGATGGCAGATGCCGCGCCCAAACAGTTATAAAAGGCGCGCTGAAAATCCCCGGTCGCAAAAGCGTTTTGAACGGACCCGAATACGCCGAAGCCGTTATCGGCGTCAAAAGGGACGAGGGGAAGAAAGGGTAAAACATAATACATTAGAGTTTCTCGTTACAACCCTATTTCGTCAACACCGCGCGGATTGATTTACAAGCTTTATGAGTTTTTTAACATAGTTAAAAAAATAGACCGC
>JAITNT010000211.1 GCA_031290295.1 Clostridiales bacterium | reverse complement strand
GATACTGCTGAATAAGGTTAGAGAATTTGAGCAAGGCTTTTTGCCGGACGTGTGCACGCCGGAGCTTTTGGCGGCGGTAGAGCGTTTGAGAACCGATATCGTCACCGCGGGCGAAATCGCCGAGTTGAAGAAATTACTGGGCGGTAACCGAACCGAGCCGCCGCGAACGGGAAGAACGGGGTACGGAGCGCAAAGACGCCCCGGCGCGGGGTACAGGCAGGTGCCGCGCCCCTACAGACCCTGAATACGCTAACGTAACGGTTTTTATCGTTATGAATCGTTAACAGTGAAATTAGCTTGCGGGAATCCCGCCGGACTATAGGAGGAACAAAAAATGAGCGATTACGACAGGAATAATTACGACGGCTCGGGCGAGCCGCGTTATATAGTCGACGACGGTAACGACGGGTACGCGCAGGACGATTATTACGACGATCGTTTGGGCGAGGTTCTTAACGAGCTTGCCGATCTTCGCGAGCTTGTTATGGCGCCCGGAACGCAGGGGTCTAACGACGTCGTGCTGAACGAAATTGCCCGTTTAAGAGAGGAGAATCTCCGTATACAGCAGTCAAGCGAGCTTAACGCGCAAATTGCCAAGCTGAAAGAGGAGCTGGGCGCGCGTTCGCCTAATCCGTACGCGGGCGGCGAGACAGTCGGCAGTCCCGAGCTTACGGCGCGTATCGACGCGCTGTATGCGGAGTTTACCGCGTTGAAGGATGAATTTGAAAAATCCAACGTTTGTAATCCCGTCGATATCATGATAGAGATTTTGGAAATAAAAAACATTCTGCTCGGCCGCGAGCCTGCGACGGAAACGAAGCTTGTGGCGCAGATGCCGGAGGAGGTCGCCGGAAATATACTTAGCGAGCTTAATAAAATCCGAGAGGGAGTCGAGTCGCAAAACACGCTTTCGAGCACCGACGTTTTGAGCGAGCTTGCGGCTATCCGTCAGCGTATCGATACCAACGTCGCGGAATCCGACAATGTGGAAATTCAGCGCGAAACGGACACCGAAATACTTAATGAAATTTATCGTTTGCGCGACGACGTAGGCGCGGGAACGGATTATGATTTGCTTGCCGAGCTGTTTGCCTTTAAGGAGGAAATGCGCTCCTCGCACGCCGAATCCGAGGCGACTATCAAATCTGAGATCAACGGTCTGCGCGAGGATGTCCGCAATATTATCAGCCTTGCCGACGACTATACGGAAGAATCGGCGTATGCCGCCCCGTCCGAAACAAACGGCGAAGCCGCCGAAGCAAACGGAGAGGCGGTCGAGACACCCGAAGCGGACGAGAATAAAAAAGAACCTAAAGGCGGCGTATCATTAGCATTTTTCAGAGAAATTTCCGCTTTTAATGCCGAGCTTATGGACGAGGTTCGCCTTGTGCGCGCCGAGGTCGCCGCGTTGCGCGAGGAAATCGGATTTTTGAAAGGCGGCGCGGCGGCGTATGCCTCGCCCGCGTATGCGGAGCCCGTCGCTTTCGACACCTCGGTAATAGACGAAACCTTAGACGACCTGCGCACCGAGATACTTATGCAGAAGTCCGATACCGATAACCACATTATTATAGAGAATTCCATGCTGCGCGACCAGATATTCATGCTTAATAAGAGGGCTTCCGAAATAGAAGATAAGGATTCTTTGGAATTTGCCAAGGTTAATTCCGAGCTTCTTACCCTTAAGGACGATTTGGAAAGAGCCGACCGCGACACCGCCGCCGCAAGAGACGGCTATACGCCGGGCGTCCCCGCACAAGAAGCCGCCGCCGCAACGACCGCCCCTGTCAAAAAGAAAACTAAATAATACCCGCGCGCAAGCCGACCAAACGTGAATCGGCGGCTACGTCGGCGTTACCGCCTTGCTTGCTTCTTTCGATTCAGTCGGACTTAGAGAGGGGTCGCTACGCAAAAGTGCGATTTTGTTGCGCTCCGTTTTAATTGCATTGTTGTACGGTTGAAAACTATCCTACTTACTCCCGTAAACAATACATTTTACCCTATCCATGTCATGTTGAGCGTAGTCGAAACATCTCTTCGCATCTTTCAACGCCCCATATACAATTCTCTTATCCTTATTCGCCCGCGCCGCGCCTTAGCGGCGGCATCGAAACCTTTGTTATCCCCTTTATTTACAAGCTAATATGTCCGTACTATGTCGGCGCCGAGCAGTGAGAGGGTGCGTTCTAATTTGTAGTAGCCGCGGTCGATATGGTGCACGCCGTCGACCGCGGTTGTGCCGTCGGCGGCAAGCCCCGCAAGCACCAACGCCGCGCCGCCGCGCAAATCCTTGGCGGTTACGTCGCCGCCGTGCAGGGTACTCACGCCTCGTATTATCGCCATGCGGTCGCGAACGGTGATGTTTGCGCCCATTTTTATAAGCTCGGGGACGTACTTATAGCGCGATTCAAAGATGTTCTCTATTATCATACTTGTGCCGTCCGATATCGTTTGCAGGGCGGCGGTCTGCGCTTGCAGGTCGGTAGCGAAGCCGGGGTGCGGGGCGGTTTCTATAATTTGCACGCTTTGCGGACGGCGGGCGCAGTCGGCGGTTATTTCGTTCTTGTCTATGGTGATGTTAATATTTGCCTCGCGCAGCTTAGTTATCAGCGAATAAATGTGGTCGGGGACGACGTTCGTAAGCTTTATTTTACCGCTGCAAATACCGCACGCGGTGATATATGTACCGGCCGCAATGCGGTCGGGAATAGGGGTATATTCAACGCCGGATAACGAGTCTGCGCCCTCTATGTAAATACTTCCCGTACCCGCGCCGCTTACCTTGCCGCCGAGCGCGTTTATGAAATTTTGCAGATCCGCTATTTCAGGCTCTTTGGCGGGGTTGATTATACGGGTAGCGCCCTTTGCGCGTACCGCGGCGAGCATTATGTTTTCCGTCGCGCCTACGCTCGGGCTGTCGAGGTGCACTATCCCGCCCGCCATGTCGCGTCCGTCGCAAACGATAAAGCCGTCCTTTTCCGTAATTTTGACGTTAAGCGCCTTTAGCCCCTTCAGGTGCAGATCGATAGGCCGAATACCGATATCGCAGCCGCCGGGATACGCCACCCTTGCCACGCGGAAACGCGCGAGGATTG
>JAITNT010000019.1 GCA_031290295.1 Clostridiales bacterium | reverse complement strand
AAGTCCGACTGAATCGGATTAAGCAAGACAAGCCGCCCGTAGAGGGCGGCTTGTCGCAATGCCGATTCACGCTTGGTCGGCTAACTTCGCGCGCATTCGCGTCTGTTGCGGCTTACGGGGCGCGGTTCTTATATTTTGCGGCTTATACGCTTTGATTTTCGGCGTGTTCGCTCTGCCGTTATTCCGCGGTTTCCTCGGTGTCCTCCGGAATTTCGGACGGGTCGATTACGCTGATTTGCCATTCCTTTTCGTCAATATTGCCGCCTATGCGGTGTGAGGCAAGATAGTTCGCCACTCCGTTATCGGGATAGCCTACGTTCTCGGCGGTGACTATCGTAAAGAATACGAAGCCGCCCGCAAGGTCGATCGGCGTAAAGTAATCGGCAACTATCGAGGACGCGGAAACGACCTTCGGGGGCGTTTGCTTCTCCTCGAAGAGGTTCGCCCTAAAGAACGCGCCGCCCGACGAATAGTAGAAATCGTTGCCCTCGCGCACAATAACCTTAACGGCGGTGCCGGCTATAATGACGGTTTCCTCCGAGCGGTTAGCTATAATGCAAACGGTGTTGCTGCCGCGGTTAGCGACGGCAAAGAACGTGCCCGCCGCTATATTGTCGGGGTTGCCGGAATAGTAGATGTCGGCATAGACGTTAGTTAAGCTCCTCGCGTCCTTAATAAGCGTTACGGGCGCCCACGAGCTGTCCGCCGCCGCTATAAAGACGTTCTCCTCCTCGCTTGAAATACGGGTTTTGTCAAGCGGAACGCCTTTCATATCGTTTGCATAAAGCGTTTTTACGGTAGCCGCGGCATTACTGTCGTAATAATACAGGGCATCGGGGCTTACCGAAAGCAATTCGATGCTGTTGCCGCCGTTATAGAGCTTCAGTCTGGTGTCGCTTGCGCCGTTAGGGCGCACTCTTTCCATAATATTGCCCGTCGTGATATTGTCGTAATCCTTGTTAAAAGCGCGCGTATAATAAATAAAATCGTCGACATAGTTCTCCGCCGCCGCGCCCGGAACGTACACGCTGCGCTTTTGGAAGGTCGCCGCCGTTATGTTCTCGGCAATAATCTGAGCCTTAGAAACGCGGCCGCCGTTTATTTTAACGCTGTAAATATTATTAACCGGTGTCGCTGCGCCGTCCGTGTCAAAAACCGTAAGATACAGCGCGCCGTCGTAATGATAGTAACCGTACTGCGGCGCGGTCGTGCCCTTAGCGGTATACAGAAGCTGCGAGCCGCCGCCGTTAAGGCGCGTCCGGTAAAACGACACATGGTCGTACTGGACAACGCCCAGACGGTCCTTGAGGTTGCTGGGGCTTGTAAAATAAATCCAACCGTCAAAGATATACAGGCCGTTGTTGCCCGTGTCCGATCCGTAGGTGACAAGCTTGTTTACCACGGGTCTGGCGTCCACAATCTGAACGACCTCCTCGTCGTCGGTTTCTTCAAAGATGGTGACGGACTGCATAACAAAGCCCGAGAAATCCTCGTCCTCGCTATGCGCGCCGAACTGCTCGCCGGTGACCTCTTTTACCTTATAATCGCCGTAAACGCGGTCATGCTTGGCAATCTCGGAGGTGCCGTCGGCAAGCTTCGCCTGATAGATGCCGCCTCTGACGACCGAACCCCAAATATTGTTCGTCCCCTCGGCGTCCGCCGTATCCTTCTTGCCGTTAACAAAATAGATGTAGTCGTCAACCTGAACGACCTGTCCGCCGTTAGACGTTACTACCGCGTTCGCGTCGGGAACTCGCTCGACCTTAATACTCGGGAAGGATCCGCAGGCCGTTAAAATAAACGCCGCCGCCAACGCCGCCGCCAAAATTGCAATTAGCTTCTTCTTCATCACATGCTCCGTCTTTTATAATATATTATCGTCTAAAATGCCGATATTAAAACGCCGTCAAGCCTTGCAAAATACCGCGGGCGCATAAATCGGTGTTTTACATTATAACACACCGCCCGAATTTCGTCTACTGATTTATCCGAAAATGTTCTTTTTTTGCCCGGGGACTTGCAAAATGCAAATTATGTTGCCTCATATTTTTAGAATAACCTTTTATGATTGTCGCTATCCCGCAGTTTCCGCGAATAACGGCTTTTACTTTACTACTCTCCGGCAGCCCGTTTTATCGCTGCCGACTCTCTCTACCTCGCAAGAAAATTATCGGTAAGCGGCGAAGAGATGTTTCGGCTGCGCGATAACATTGACACGGATTTTGTTTGCATAAAAAACACTTATCGGGTCATGCTAAGCTTATCAAATTAAAACAGGAGAACGATTTTATGCGAATTAACCCTTTTGACCAAAAAAGCGGGCGGATCGACGCCGCGGTGCCGGCCTTGCCCGAGCTGTACGCAAAGCCTTACGACAAGAACACCGTAGACCCTTACACTAAGGTTCGGATTATTCTGATGAACGGTACGGAATTTGAGGCTAACTGGTTCTCACATCAGCTTCACCGCCACACCGTCGATAACAATTTAAGACGCGAGCTTGCGCTTATGCGCCGCGTAGAGCAGTTACAGCAAAAGCACCTCGCTTCCCTAAAGCCTATTGACGAGACCTTGCTGGAAACGACTATCGGCTACGAGCAGGTCGCCGTTGATCTTACCGCCGCGCTCGCGGCGCGCGAGCCGGATAAGTACGTCAAACAGGCGTTTGATTTTGCGCTTTTGGAGGACTTCGACCATTTGTACCGCTACGCCGATCTGCTCGAAATGGAGCACGGCATCAGCGCGGAAAGGCTTGTGGGCGGCTATACCGAAATTATGCCCGGCAGACCCACTATCGCCGAGCACCGTCACCCGTTCGACGACGTAAGGCGGTCTATCGACTCAAAAACCGCTCACCCGCTCACTAAGCTCGGCGTAGGCATAATCACCGCCGCGGAGCAGCAGACTATGAATTACTATATGAACGTCGGCTCGTTCTATACGTCCGACCTCGGAAGAAAGCTTTATGCCGAAATCGCCATGATTGAGGAACAGCACGTAAGCCATTACGGCAGTCTTATGGACGCAAAAGCGACGTGGTTAGAAAATTTACTGATGCACGAATACACCGAGTGCTACCTTTATTGCTCGTGCTATCACGACGAAACGGACGAATACGTCAAGTCGATTTGGGAACAGCATTATATGCAAGAAACGGCGCATCTTCACAAGGCGGCGGAGCTTCTCGGTAAATACGAGGGCAAGGATTGGTCGCAGGTTATTCCGGGCGGCGATTTTCCCGAGCTTCTCAGGCTGCATTCCAACAAGGAGTATGTGCGCAACGTTCTAAAAACCGTAAAGCTGGCGTCAAACAGAGAGGACTACACCGATATATCGAAGCTGCCGGATAACCATGATTTCTTCACATATCAGGACAAGCTTATCGGCGGGTCGGTGCAGAACGTCGCAAGCCACACCGTAATCGACGAATACATCGGCGATAACGGCAAGGACTACCGCTTCGAGGAAGCCCGTCACCCCATGCCGGAGCTTGCCGACAGAAGAAAGGATAATACGCAGATAGCGCGGACGAGATAAGGGCTTCGGAGTGAAGAAAAACCCCCTTGGGTTTTTCTCGGCTTTGGCTATAGCAGAGAAAGGAAAGAGGATAAGAGAATAATTGGTAGGCGGTGATAGAGGGGAAAGAGGATAAAATTAAGCCGGATTCCTACGTCGCTAGCGCGCCTCACAATGACAATCTGTACGGGTGAACGGCGACAATGCAATTAAGACGGAGCGCTAGCTATAGCGCATTTTTGAGGAGCGACCCTTATAAAAAACCTCGGAAACCCCTGTCGCAGCGAGCGCCACGCGAAGCGCGCGAGCGGCTTTTACCCGTACTAAACGAGCACGCAGTAATAACCCGGATAAGACTATACCGTTGAAGTCCGCCCGAATGCGAAGAAGCGAGACGAAGCCGCCGCTAAGGCGGCGCAGCGAGCGCGCATTCGCGTCTGGGCGGCAAAAGTCCGACTGAATCGGATTAAGCAAGACAGCCGCCCGTAAAGGGCGGCTTGTCGCAGCGCCGATTCACGCTTGGTCGGCTCCCTACCCTACCGCGTTTATCCGGGCGCAGCTTAGGCGGCGGGCTTTTTGCCATTCGGGGAAGTCCCAGCTTAGCAAAAACCGCGTCCCGGCTTCGATACCGTTGTTAAACAGAGCGGCGCTTTGAGCCGGGGTGATGTCGAAATCCGTAGCGTCTATTCTGTGACGCTTCCCGGAAACCTCTACCGTAATCGGAATATCGACCGTACGCGCGCCGTCGTCCTTTACGTTGTAATTATACTCGGCGTCGCGCGCGGCGAGCGCGGTGGAAATTACGGCTTTGAGATATTCCGGAAACGACATTCTCGGACACGGCTTTTTCTTCTCCAAGGGTCCGCCGCCCGGGTCTTTTTCCGTAAAGCGAAAGCCGAATACGGGCGTTTCGGGCACGCTCACGCCGTCGTCGAGAATCCATACGGGGAAGTTGCTCAACAGTCCGCCGTCCACAATGTAGTGCGCGCAGCCGTCAAGCCCGGCAAGGCTCGAGGGCTCATAAAAAATAGGTATGCTGATACTCATGCGTACCGCCGCGGCGATACTGAATTTGTCGGGGTCGATTCCTAACGTCGGCAAATCGTCTGGCAGTACGAGCAGTTTTTTGTCGGTAACGTCCGTCGCCGTCACGCGCAATTTCTTCTTATCCCTTAAATCCCCGAACGTCCCGACGCCTTTTTTCCCGAGCAAGTCCCCAAGCCAGCTTTCAAAATAATCCGCGCCGTACACCCCGTAGCTTATGCCGACGGACAGCAGCTTGCCCGCCGTGCCGAAATAGTCGATAAAATCCTTTTGCTTGAACCTTTCGTAGTCGATATGCCGCATAATCTCCTCCAGCTCGCCGCCGCCGTACCCCGCCGCGAGCAGAGAAGCGATGATAGCCCCCGCCGACGAGCCCGCTAAGCGTCCGAATCCGTATCCCGCTCTTTCAAAGGCGTACGCCGCTCCCGCAAGCCCTATCCCTCTCACTCCCCCGCCCTCAACAACCGCGTCGCATGTTTGTTTCATATCCGTTATCTCCTTTCTAGTAAACCGCAGACTTAATCGGCGGTTTCCTCGGAAAGCGATGATTAAGTATCTTGCGGAAATTACCGACGGATTTTGCGAAGATTTTTGGGGTTCTTTTGCTCTCAAAGCGTACTAGAAGTACGCTAAATGAGCAAAAAACACCAAAAAGAACGCAAAAGATGCGGTAATTTGTCAAGAGACTGCAAACCCGCTTTGCAGCCGCAGACTTAATCGGCGGTTTCCTCGGTATATCATATGAAAATTTACGGCCTTCGGTCAAAAAAATACCTATAAACGCTTGACAGTTGAATAGCCGCTCATTTATAATATTTGAAACGGTTGCGCAATCGTTCAACCGTTAAGGGGTGACAATATGAAGGAGCACGATGTTTTTTGCGACTGCGAGGTTATACACGGGGACGCGGTGGCGCGGCTTAGCGGTCTTATGCCGGACGGACGGGAATTCAATCTGCTGGCGAATTTCTTCAAGGTGTTCGGCGACCCTACGCGTACAAAAATCATTTGGGCGCTCGACGAGAGCGAATTATGCG
>JAITNT010000006.1 GCA_031290295.1 Clostridiales bacterium | reverse complement strand
GCGCGACGGCAAGGACGTGCTTATGCCTAACGACGCGCTGACACTCGGATATATCGCGGGGGAGCTTAACCGTTTGCTTACGGGCGGGCGGATTGACCGCGTTTCCATGCCGGAAGCCGACGAAATACTTTTGGGCGTTTATTCGGGCGGGGTTAATTACAAGCTCGATATTTGCGTTAACCCTAATAATCCGCACATTAATATCACCTCGGCGGCTAAGCCTAACCCCGCCGCCGCGCCGTCCTTCTGCATGCACCTGCGGAAGCATATTTCGGGCGGCAATATTACCGGCGTCACACAGCTGCTTTGCGAACGCGTTATAAATATTCACATCAGAGCGCGCAACGAGCTTATGGACACGGTATGCTGTACGCTTGCATGCGAGCTTATGACGCGGTACGCGAACATTATTCTGCTTGACGGGGACGGTATTATCAGCGACAGCATACGGCATATTTCTCTCGATATTTCCTCAAAACGCCAGCTTTTGCCTAACCTAAGATACGAAATACCGCTGCAACAGACCAAGCTGATTTACAGCGACCCAGGATTAACCGCGGCGTTAACCGCCTTTACCGGCGGGCGTCTCGACGGCTATATCGCAAGTATTATGCAGGGGCTTGCGCCCGTAAGCATATCGGAAGCGCTTTTTCGCGCCGGCGTGCCTGCCGACTGCGGCGCGGTAACCGCCGAGGATGCGAAGAAAATCACCGCCGCGCTTATCGGCTTACACGAGAACCCCGCCTCCCCTTGCGCGCAATTCGACGGCGACGCGGTCACGGATTTTTTTGCGAGCCGCTGCGGGCATTTGGACTGCGCGCTGCGGGAGTATGCCACCGTCAACGCGGCCGCCGACGCTTACTTTTGCAATAAGGACAGGCTGACAAGGCTCTCCGCCCGAACCCGCGCCGTTAATCAGACCGTAAAAAGCGCGGTTTCACGCGCGGAAAAGAAGCTCGCGTTGCTCACGGAAAAGGAACGCGATTGCGCGGGACTGGATAAGCACAGGCTTTTCGGCGAGCTTCTGACGGCTAACCTCTACAAAATCCCCTTAAAGGCCGACAAAATAACGGTAGATAATTATTACGACGGAACGCAGGTCGGCATAAAATTAGACCCGAGCCTTACGCCGTCGCGCAACGCCGCGGCGTATTTCAAGAGGTACAACAAGCAAAAAAAGTCGTTAGAATATCTTATCCCGCAAATAAAGGCGCTTAGAGAGGAGCTGGATTACCTGTTTTCTGTGCGCGAATCGATAAGGCTGTCCGCGGAAATTACCGCCCTCGACGAAATAGAGCACGAGCTGTCCTTGAGCGGACTGCAAAAATCAAAAACGCGCAAAGCCGCGCAGCCCGGAAAAAATAAAGTAAGGACGCCGCCGGAAGCCGAGCCGCTCAAAACGGAATCGGACGGCTTTGTAATTCTTATAGGACGGAATAACCTGCTTAACGACCGCTTAACCTTCAAAACCGCCGCGCCCGCCGACCTTTGGTTTCACGTAAAGGACGCTCACGGCGCTCACGTAATTGTCGTAACGGCGGGTAAAAAGGTTCCCGTTTCGGTACTTTTACGCGCCGCCGAGCTTGCCGCCTATTATTCCGAAGCCCACGCCGCCGGGAAAACGCCCGTAGACTATACCGAGAAAAGACATCTGAAAAAGCTCTCCCGCCCGGGTCTGGTAACCTACGCCGACTACAAAACTATCCTCGCCGAGCCTAAAGGGTTATAGCTTTACCGCGCATTCGGGGCGGGGCAAACGCTTGCTTGTCGCGGGATTTTATGCTATAATACAGCCGTAGTTGGTCAGACGGTCGCATTGCCCCGAAGGGCTGTGAGGAAAGTCCGAGCATCGCAGGGCATGGCGCCGGGTAACTCCCGGTAGAGGCGACTCTAAGGAAAGTGCAACAGAAAACAACCGCAGCTCACGCTGTAAGGATGAAAAGGTAGCGTAAGAGACTACCGGCGTACCGGCGACGGCGCGCGCGATGTAAACCCCGCCCGATGCAAGATAGGGAACGCAAGGCTGCCCGCCGTAGTCCCCGATAACATCGCTCGAGCGTATAGGTAACTATGCGTCCAGATAGATGACCGTCTAATACAGAACTCGGCTTACAGACCAAGCTACCCTATGGTATACGCACGACGCTATGCGCCGTCAAAAGGCTCTTATCGAACGCTTACGTACGCAAAAGTACGCCCGCGCGTCCGTCAAGAGTCTTTTCCTTTTTTTGCCCGTTTACCACCAAGCGAATACGCATAAGGAAAACCTACCAAACGCGAATCGGCGCTATAGCCAGCGCTCCGGTTTTATTGCATTATCGCCGTTCTACCGCACCCATACAATTCTCTTGCCCTATCCGTCATTGCGAACGAGGCGAAGCCGAAGTGTGGCAATCCGGACTCTCTTCGCCGCTTGCTCATAAACAAACCAACCCTCTGTCATTGCGAGCGCAGTCGAAACATCTCTTCGCATCTTTCATCGCCCCGATACATTCACTTGCCCTATCCGTCATTGTGAGGCGCGCTAGCGCGCCGTAACAATCCAGTTCTAACTTGTCCGCTTTCTCCCTCTTTCCTTTCCCGCCTTGCCGCCGCCGCCCAACGACCGACAGAGATATCCGGAGAGAAAAAGCGCGCGCCGACAGAGCCTCCCGTAAAACTTAATTATTCAGTTGTCAATGTACACACGGAGTGACGCCCCGAAACGCATCAAAACGTTCGTTCGTCAACCACCGTACCCGCATTATACCATACTCAAACATACGTTTGCAAGCGGTTTTGACAGAAATCGTAAAATATTTTTTGCCAAATTTTACCAAAAAACCCAACGTGCCGCGGCAACGCAAAATATAATGTCAAGCATTTCCTTTTCCGCGCGCATACCGTCCGTTCTCCCGTTACAGCTTAATCCGCTCCCGCTTACATATCCTCTGCACCGCAAACTTAGCGGTAGCGGCGGCACCCGGCAAGCCTCCCGGCGGTTGTAGCCACTGCCCCGCGGCAAAGCAATTTTTTAATCCCTTAATTCTGCCCTTGATTATTTTGAACGCCGTCCCCGGCGTGAGCATAAAGGACATATATGAGCCTTTATACGCGCCGCAGTACCGTTCGTAAGTAACGGGCGTTGTTATATCCAAAAACTCAATTTTACCCGCTAATTCGGGGTATCGCCCGACAAGCCGCGCTTGCCAGTCGGCGGCGAGCTTTAATTTCTCCGCTTTATATGCGGCGCGATCCGCGCTATAGAGTCCTTTCCAATATGCGAAGTCCGCGGCTCCCTGCGTCCTCATTATCTGCACGGTGGTTTTTCCGGAAGCGTTATGCA
>JAITNT010000240.1 GCA_031290295.1 Clostridiales bacterium | reverse complement strand
GAAAGGTATTATATCTATCTCAACAAAGCTCCGCTCCGCACCGCCGACCCGCGGCTTGTCCCCGTCGCTATGTTTGAAGCCGTCAAGTGCCGCGACTACGCGGAAGCCGCCTACTATCTTTCGCCGGGTCTGAACGCGGTTCTGCCGCCGGAAAGGCTCGGGGAGTTTTTTGCGGACTACACCGAAATAGCCGATAATCTGTATTATCCCGACACCCCCGACAGCGTCGTACTGATAGACCGATTCCATAACGCCGAGCTTTTCAAAATAGAATTTAAGGACGGCAAAATTGAAAACTTCACCTCGGCGGACTAGGCGCGCCGTAGGAATCAGAACCCTCTTCGCCGCCTGCCAATAAACAAACAAGCCCTCTTCCCCCAACCTTTACGGCGCTTCCCCCGCCTTCCTTGCCCTTAACCCGGACAAAGCTCCAAAAGGTCGCCGAAGCGCGCAAGCGTATAGGTCGCCTTTGCGTACCCCGCCGCTTCGCCCAAGGCGGCCGAATCGAACCCGCCCGCGACTGCGGCGTCTATTCCTGCAATCGCATCCTCTACCACAAGACAGTCCTCGGGGGACAGGCGAATGTATTCCGCGCCCAAAGCGAACACCTCGGGGTCGGGCTTGGAGCGCGTAATATTGTTGCCGTCCGAAACCGCGTCAAACAAGCCGCGTATGCCTGTCCGCGCGAGAATCAGCCCCGCGTTTTTACTCGACGAGCCTATTGCGAGCCTTATGCCCCGCGCCTTGAGCGCGCCGAGGGTGCCGAGCACCTCGGGGCTTATGTCCGCGGGAGACATTTGCTCGAGCAGCTTTTGGTACTCGGCGTTTTTTTCCGCGGCAAGCCCGACCTTTTCCGCGTCCGAATATACCGTTTCCGCGCGTTCAAGAATTATATCCAGGCTTTCCATACGGCTGACCCCGCGCAAACGGTTGTTGATTTCCTCGTCGAAGTATATCCCCAAACGGTCTGCAAGCGCCTTCCACGCCTTATAGTGGTATCGGTCGGTATGAACGATTACGCCGTCAAGGTCAAAAATTATACCCCTGTATCTCATGCTTTATCCTCTTTTTTTGATTATCTGTTCCGGTTGAATTTGTTCGTCAACGCTTTAAGCGCGTCCTCCAGGGACAGCTCGCCCGTCTCTTTCTGTTGCGGTCGCGGCGCGGCTCTGCCGTCGGACGCGGCGCGGTTATTTGACGGAGCGGGACGCGCCGTACGGTTTTGCGCGTTCAACTCCCTGGCGCGGGCGGAGGCGGAGGAATCGAAGCCCTTCATAGTGAGGCTGATACGGTTCTTAGATTTTTCCACGCCGAGCACCCTCACCTTGACGATATCGCCTACGGAGAGCACGTCGGACGGATGCTTAATGTACGCATCCGCTATCTGGCTGATGTGGACAAGCCCGTCCTGATGTACGCCTATATCCACGAACACGCCGAAATCGATTACGTTTCTCACCGTGCCCGTAAGCTCCATGCCCTCCTTGAGGTCGCCCATGTCCATAATGTCGCAGCGCAGCATCGGCAGCGGGAGCGCGTCGCGGATATCGCGCCCGGGCTTCTTCAGCTCGCCCGCTATATCCTTGAGCGTAGGAAGCCCTACGCCGCATTCGGCGGCGGCTTTTTCCTCGCCGTAAGCGCGGATAAGCCCCTCGATATCGGACAGCTTGCCTTCCCGAACGGAGTCGTAACCAAGCTTAAACAGCTGCAACAATTTAGTCGCGGCGGCGTATGATTCGGGGTGCACGGCGGTGTTGTCGAGTATGTTTTCACTGCCCGCAATACGCAGGAATCCCGCGCATTGCTCATACGCTTTGGGACCCAGCTTTGCTACCTTCAACAGCTGTTCCCGGGTGCGGAAGCCGCCGTTCTCGGCGCGGAACCTGACGATGTTTTTGGCGATAGCGAGATTAAGCCCCGCAACGTAGGCGAGCAGGCTGTAGCTTGCGCTGTTGAGGTCGACGCCCACGCTGTTAACGCAGTCCTCCACTACGCCGTTAAGCACGGTGCTCAGGCGGTTTTGCGGCATGTCGTGCTGATATTGACCTACGCCTATCGACTTAGGGTCTATCTTTATAAGCTCGGCGAGCGGATCCTGCAAGCGCCGCGCGATACTGATCGCGCTGCGGTGCGCCACGTCGTAATCCGGGAACTCCTCCGCGGCAAGCTTAGAAGCGGAATACACGGAAGCCCCCGCTTCGTTAACTACCATGTAGGCAAGCTTAGGGTCGCCTATTTCCTTCAAAAGCTCGGCGACGAAGATTTCCGATTCCTTGGAGGCGGTGCCGTTCCCGATAGAAATAATCTCTACGCCGTGCTTTTTGATAAGCCCTTTCAAAACGAGCTTGCTTTCCTCAACCTTGTTTTGCGGCGGCGTGAAATGGACTACGGTACGGTCAAGGCAATTACCCGTGCCGTCGACTACGGCGATTTTACAGCCCGTACGGTAGGCGGGGTCAAGCCCTAACGTCACCTTATTTTTGATCGGCGGCTGCAGAAGCAACGGTCTTAGGTTAACCTCGAACATCTTAATGGCCTGCTCGCTCGCTTTTTCAAACAGCTCGCCGCGCACCTCGCTTTCCACCGACGGCTTTATGAGCCGCTTGTAGGCGTCCTCTCCGGCGGCGAGAACGAGAGGACTCGTGGGCGCGTTCTTTACGTACGCGCCCGAAATAACCGCCAGAGGAAGCTCCCTGTCTATTTCTAGCTCGACCTTCAGACAGTCCTCCTTTTCGCCGCGGTTGACGGCAAGCACGCGGTGCGGCGCAATTTTTCTTACCGGCTCGGTAAATTCCTTATACATATCGAAGGTCGCGAGCTTATCCCTGTTCTTGTCGGTAGCCTTAGCAAGCTCGGTGACGACCTGCGCTTCCTCATAAAGCTGCTCTCTCAAACGCTTTCTTATACCTGCGTCGTCCGAAATCCGCTCGGCGATAATGTCCTGCGCGCCGGCAATCGCTTCCTCGGGCGTCGCCACGCCCTTTTCCTCGCTTACATACTCGGCGGCGATTCCGATAATATCCTTCGTATCCTCGCGCTGGGCAAGTATAAGCTCGGCAAGCGGCTCCAGTCCCTTTGCGACGGCGACGGTAGCGCGCGTCTTGCGCTTAGGCTTATAAGGGCGGTAAATATCCTCGGCCTCGGTGAGCGTTTCCGCGCAGGCTATCGAAACGGCCAGCGCGTCGGTCATCACGCCTTGCTCGGTAATAGAAGCGATAACCGCCTCCTTGCGCTCGTCTAATTTCTTAATGTATTCCAATCTGTCCGCAAACTCTCTCAAAACCTGGTCGTCGCAAGAACCCGTAAGCTCCTTGCGGTACCGCGCGATAAAAGGAATGGTATTTCCTTCGTCGATAAGGTTAATAATATTACGCGCATCCTCCTGCCGGAGCTTAAACTCCTTGCTAAGCTTAGAACTGTAATCCATCAATATCTCCTAAAAAGTTAATGTAAGAGTATTTTACACTACCGCGCCCAAAAAGTCCACCGTCTGCAACGCTAAGCCGCCCGGACGCCTATAGCTCCGCCCCTCGCACTCCGCTCTATCCATGCCCGTTCTTCCGTCCCCCGCTGCAATTAAAACCAACCCTCTCCGTCATTGCGAGGAGCGTCAGCGACGTGGCAATCCGGACCCTCTTCGCCGCTTCCACCGCCCAATACAATAAAACTAATCCTATCCGTCATTGCGAGGAGCGTCAGCGACGTGGCAATCCAGTTTTAACTTGTCCGTTTTCCCCTCTTCGCCGCTCAAATATTTCACGCTCGCTTAATCCCCCATTGTGGTGAACACTGTCCTTCCGGGATTGTTCTGCAAATATCTGCACGTTCGGACAATGTTTTCCGCGCTCTTTTCAAAACGCCCCTCGCCGACAATTCTAAGCAATGTTTCTCTTACGGCATGTCTAAATTCATAAAGCGCTTGTCTTGCGGCGTCATCCTCCGTCGGTGCAATTGTTATGCGGGTATAGTTAAACCCATGCCAAAAATTACTGTACGAAGTAAGCAGTCCGTCAATCGCGCCGCACTCGATAGCAGAAAACCTCTCGCGTAACGCCTCTCCTATCCCTCTAAATGTCGCCCCTGTCCCGATATTATCAATATAAATATCCGGTATATCGGCAAAGTTGTCTTCCAATTCTGCAGAAAACCGTTCTTTATCGCAAACCCTATCGCCCTGTACAGTATACCATACGCCGTGCCCGGATTCCAAACGCATGTCGCTATAAATATCGCCGCCGCGAAGCCCCTGCGCCAAAAAAATCATAAAGATTGCCGTAAAAACTAAAAGCTTTTTCATGAAAGAATTATCGTCAGATTTCGGGCGTTCATACGGCAAGGCGTATAGACCGAGGGCGCGACTTACGCCGCGCCCTCGCCGTTCAAAAAATAATGCGTTTGAGAAAATTACCTAACGGTTAATAATAAACCGTCCGTTATTGACCGCTTTGAGCAATGATTCGAACGAGAATGTTTCACTTCTTTGCGCCGCGTGGAATTTGTTGTGTTCAAGATATTGTTTTGAACAATTTGAAGCAATTATCTTTTTTAACCGATATTTTAACATGCCAAGCTCCGATTCTTCTACCAATCCGTTCTCGGACAAATAACACACGCAAGACATACAACCAAATAATGCGTCAATGTTCTCTTCATTTTGCCGCGCATTGGGCGGCAGAAACCTTCCGTCTGCTATTTCTCTACCGGGGTCATACCATGGGTGCGCTGCTATATCGGGCCTATTTTCATCTTCTATTAAACGCAACGCCGCAAAAATTCTATCGTTTGTTCGCATTGTAGTTTCTAATTGTATAAAGACGCCGGCTCTGTCAAAAGCGTTAGCTTTTATGTTCTGCGTTGCGGAATCGCGCATAGTGTCGTGCATACCGCGCAACTGTTTTCTTGCAATTATGAGCGCGAACAAGGCCATGAAGAAGGTTAAGGCGGCAATAATTACACCGACAAGGGACACCACAGTATCCAAAACCTTGGAGGCAACCGTTACAAACGCAGACCCGACCGCTAATTCTATAATTTCTTTCATTTGTTTATTGTCCTTTGTAATAAATTGCCCCTCAAGCGGAGCATTTTCCGCTTGCGGGACTTTGCTTTTGCCTTTACACTATTGCGTATATACGGCTTGCATAGCTGCTCCAACCGCTTGCCGCCTTGTACGCCGCCACGCTTCCGCTAGGACGAGCAACAGAATGCTGGCTTCTTCAAAATCGAACCTTTCGTGTTCATATATATGCCCCCTTTTTTTCATAGAGCATACTGCTATATGAAAAACAGACCGCTAAAATGTGATATATGGCGGGTCTTTCCGCAATCCGACGGGCGATTTAGACCGGCAAAGGGGGCTGAAATTGCTTTGCGACAAAAAACTCTGTAGATTTTTCAGGCAGCATGTCGAGTTTTGCCATTTTATGGCTTGCATTTTGTTTGCAAAGTCATTTGTTTGGAGTATAATAATAAGTAATTTTCGTGGAGCAGTATGCTCTATGAAAAACCTGCCTTAAGAAAAGACAGTCGCGCTTGCGGCGGTTTCTAAAAACATCTCGTTCATTTTTTCCATCAGCTTCTCTTTCTGCCCCGGCATCGAGTGCGCATAGACCGAAAGGGTTATGCCTATCCCGCTGTGACCGCACATCTCCGAAATAGACTTTATGTCGCCGCCGAGGGCGATTGCGTTGCTCACGAATTGATGCCGGCAGGTGTGAAACTTGCAGTACGGGACGCTTGCCGCTTTCAGTAATCTTTCGTAGACGAATTGAAAGGTTCGCGGTTCAACGCGCTTTCCGCTCCGCATCGATATGACGTACTCGCCGTTGCTTTCGGCGAGGCGTTTTTGTATTAAGGCGCACAGCCGTTTCGGTATAGGTATCGTCCGCTTTGATTTTGCCGTTTTAGGCTCTTCCTCCACAACGGAGGTTTTCATCTCTCCGTCTGCGTAATTGAGAACCCGTTTCATGGATTTACCGACCGTCAACCTGCTGTTTTCAAAATCTATATCCGAGAACCGCAAGGCGCAGATTTCGCCTATCCGCAGACCCGCATAAAACCCTATCAGCACGCCTATGCAGCGGTTATCGTCACTCTCCAAAGCAACCCGTTCGATACGCCGTTGCTCGTCTAGTCCAAAGGTTTTGACTTCCACGCCCACTATCTTCGGCAGCTTAACCTTGCGGCAAGGGTTGCTTTGGATATATCCGTAGTCCGCCGCAACGTCGAGTGCGCTGCGCAACACCACCATAATTGAGCGCACCGTCTTGCTTGCAAGGCTCTTGGCTTTGAGTGTTTTTGTTAGCGTCTGCACCGTCTCCGGCATGATCTCCGTGAGCCGATATTCTCCGACATCAGGCACTATGTGATTGCGCACATACCCGCGATAAGCCGCATACGAGGTCTTGCGCAATTCGTCCCTCATGACTATCTCCAGCCAGTATTCGAGAAGCTCCCTCACCGTTGTTTGTCCGTTCATATAAATCTCCTTTCGGCAATATCTGCCGTAAGCAATTTTACTGTATCGGACACACAATATCGTCAATCGGAGGAAGAATCCGGCGAAATAACGGAGGAAATGTAATTCTCTCAAAACCGCCTAAGAAACAGAAAAAACTACAAGCGGCTCAGGCTTTATAATCCCGGCCGTCGCCCGTTCCGATATATCCCGCCGTATAATATCCGCGCATCCTCCCCTCACGCGTTGACCTCCTTAGTCAGCCCGATAAGCTCCTCGAGCCTTTGACTTATCTGCGGCTCGTCGAAGGCTATTCCTTTTTGCCCGGCAAATTCCCGCAGCTTGGTCAGTACGTACAGCTTTTTCTCCGCGCCCGTATAACCGGCGAATTTTTCGGCTTGCTCTATGTAAGGGATTATCGCGTTTCCGATCGCTATCAGGCCGTCCGCCGTTTTCTTTGCATTTGCGGCTTTCAGAAATTTAGCGATAAAGGTTACCGCCGTAACCGTCAAGCCGATCGCCGTCCCCGCCAATGATAAAATTGTTTCGATGTTTTCCATGTGTCCTCCTTTTTTACGGCGTAAATTGACTTGCCGCGAAGCTCCCCCGCGTCTAGCTTTGCAGCAAGCCCGATAATTTTGCAGGCGGCCGTTAAACCCGCAAAACCTCTTTTTCCTTCGACGGCGAGCGCCCGCCGCCGAGGTCAAAAAAGCGCACATATGTTCAGACAACGTGTCAAAAAAAGTCCCGCCTCCGTTTCGACTCGGGAATCTCTCCGTGACCGCTTACCGCCGCCGTCGGCTTGCTAACGGGAACTATCCGGATATTCCCGCCTCTGCAAATCAACCCGCCGCGACTGCCTGAACTTATGTTCATACACAGTCTACCATATAGAACATTTGTTTGTCAAGGGTTTTTGACAGAAATTGAAAAATATTTTAACAAACATAGTGGTGCGTCGAAACATCTCTTCGCCGCTAATCCGACCAAACGTGAATCGGCGCTGCGACAAGCCGCCTTTACGGGCGGCTGTCTTGCTTAATCCGATTCAGTCGGACTTAAAGAGGTTTAGTCTATCCGGGTGTGTACAGCGTATTCATTACTGCGCGTGGTCATTCCGCTCGCGCGCTTCGCAGGGCGCTCGCTGCGGTACGGATTCCCCTTGTTCTTCCGTACACTATACAATCAAAACCCTATCCGTCATTGCGAGGAGCGCCAGCGACGTGGCAATCCAGTTCTAACCAACCCTCTCTGTCATGTTGAGCGCAGTCGAAACATCTCTTCGCCGCCTACCAATCATTCTCTTAGCCCTATTGTATCCCCCGCCCCCCTCGCCTATTCTCCTCCTCGCCCTCGTTGGCATTTGCGGTCTCAGCACTTTACAATCAAAGCGCGGTGTGGTATACTTTCTGTAATCAATTAACGGAGTTGTCGCAAAACTCCACGCGGCGGTGAAACATGACGGACAATCAATTGACGGCGCTTCAGTGCATGAAGATCGCTTATGAGAATAAGCCCTCTCTGCTTCTGCGCGGTTATAATAACAAGCGCGCCTGCGTTGTCGTTATCGACATGGTCGAGGGCTTTTGCGGACGTGGCGCGTTGTTCTCGCCGCGCTTCCCCGCGCTTGCGGACAGAATCGCGTCCACCCTGGATTTTTTGCCGGACGCGCTCAAGGTTTTTCTCAACGACCGTCACCCCGCCGACGCCGCGGAATTTAAGTTCTTTCCGCCGCACTGCCACACCAAAGCCGAATGCGCCGTCGTCCGCCCGCTCGCGCCTTACGTCGACCGTACCGTCTGCAAGAACAGCACCAACGGGATTTTTGCCTTTGCTACGGACGCGGACATAAACGGCTTCGACAGCTTCTTGATAATGGGCGTGTGCTCCGATTTGTGCGTGCTGCAATTCGCGCTGTCGCTCAGGGCGTACTTCAACGAGCGCAACCGTTCGCCTAACGTGCTCGTGTTCACCGACTATACCGACACCTACGACGGGTCGGGGCATGACGCCGGGCTAAGCAATATCTTCGCTTTCAAAAACATGGAGGACTGCGGAATACAAATTTTCAAGGACCTGAAATAAAGGGTATCACGCCCTTCGGTGTGTTCCTCCCTGCAACCCCTTGCAAGCGCGCCGCAAAGCCGTCCGCAAAAAAATATTAACGTAAATACAGCCAAGGAGATAAAAAACCATGCTTGATGTAAAGTACATTTCAGAGAACCTCAAGACGGTCAAAAAAAGACTGTCTACGCGCAACGGAAGCTACGACGTCGGACGCGCCGCCGAGCTTGACGCCAAGCGCAAGGCGATAATTGCGCGCGTCGAGGACATGAAGGCGGAGCGCAACCGCGCAAGCGAGCAAATCGCCGCCCTGAAGCGCGGCAACCAAAACGCCGACGGGCTGATTAACCGCATGAAAGCGCAGGGCGAGGAAATCAAGGCGCTTGACGCCGAGCTTATCGCCGCCGACGAGGAGTTAAGGGACCTGCTGCTGTCTATTCCCAACCTGCCGCACAAAAGCGTGCCCGTAGGCGCGGACGATACCGCCAACAAGGAAATCCGTAAGTTTTCGACGCCGAGAACCTTTGACTTCGCGCCGAAAGCGCACTGGGATCTCGGCGAGTCGCTGAAGATTCTCGACTGGCCCGCCGCCGCCAAAATCACGGGCGCGCGCTTTACCGTCTACCGCGGCTTAGGCGCGACCCTAGAACGCGCGGTCTATAACTTCATGCTCGACACGCACATCAAGGCGGGCTATACGGAAATTTTTCCGCCGTACATGGTCAACCGCGAGAGCATGACCGGCACAGGACAGCTGCCGAAATTCGAGGAGGACGCTTTCGCGGTCAAAAACACCAACTACTTTCTCGTTCCTACCGCGGAGGTTCCCGTGACCAATCTGCACCGCAACGACATACTTTCGGCGGGCGATTTGCCTATTAATTACGTCGCCTATACCGCTTGCTTCCGCGCCGAGGCGGGCAGCGCGGGGCGCGATACGCGCGGGCTTATCCGTCAGCATCAGTTCAATAAGGTCGAGCTTGTCAAGTTTGCTCACCCCGACGAGAGCTACAAGGAATTAGAAATACTCACTAAGGAAGCGGAAAAAATTCTCAAGCTTCTCAAGCTTCCCTACCGCGTAGTTGTCCTGAGCACCGGCGACCTCGGCTTCTCGTCCGCAAAAACCTACGATATCGAGGTTTGGATGCCGAGCTATAACCGTTACGTTGAGATTTCCTCATGCTCGAACTTCGAGGACTATCAGGCGCGCCGCGCCAACATTAAGTTCCGCGACCCCCTGACGGACAAGCCGAGGTTCGCGCACACGCTTAACGGCAGCGGGCTTGCCGTAGGGCGCACCGTCGCCGCAATTTTAGAGAACTATCAAAATGCGGACGGCACCGTAACTATCCCGCCTCCGCTGCGGAGGTACACGGGCGCCGCCGTCATAGGATAAAACGCCGATTAAGTCCGCAGGCGTTTCCAAGACGCCGACAGACCGTTCACGATAATTTAACTAAGGTTCGGTATACAAATGAAGCTTCTCAAGGCTGTCGCTAATATTTTCGGGTTTCTGCTTTTTAGGCTGTACCTGATTATACCCGCTCTTTACGCGTTGCTGCTTGCAATAGGCGGCTTGTTTTTCGGGTACAAAATAAGCGATTTTTCTATACTTTACGTGATCGGAATCGCTATCTGCGTCGCGCTGTCGGGCGTACTTGTTCTCAAAAAACATGTTTTCAGAGAAAAACGCCCCGAGCGCGTAACCGACCGCCGCTCCGCAAAGGAGCAGTATACCGCGCCGTCCGCGTTCTCCGAGCGCGAGCGGAGCGTCTCCGGTCGTCCCCCGCGCGAGAAATCCGCCGACGCGCCCGAGCCGCGCAAAGCTAACCCTTACGACTACCGCAAGCCTGCCATTCGCACGGAGGAAGCGGAGGACGCTTTCGGGCAGGGAACGGGCTATGAGTACGAACCCGAAACCGAGTTCGACCCTAAATCAAAATATCCGGGTTCGTATAAGCAAGACCGGGAATACGAGCCGACCCCCGCGCCGCCGCGCAAGACGGACTTTCCTAATCCGCGGCGTCCGGAAGCTTATTCCGAGCCCGACTTCGGACATGAAGAAAGCCCCCGGCTTTACCGCACGCGGCAGGATCCCGACCTTTTTGTAGCCGAATATTCCGACCGCATCGACGTTTATCGGCGCGGCGCGGACGGACAAATGTATTTTGAAAGGTCGTCGCCCAAGGGTTAACGATTAACTTGTCGGCTATGAGGTCGGCGACAAGCCTAATAATTCAGGAGGCATGAATAAATATGCGTAAAACTAAAATCGTTTGCACGCTCGGGCCCGCCACCG
>JAITNT010000221.1 GCA_031290295.1 Clostridiales bacterium | reverse complement strand
GTCCCGTAATTATTACCGCGGAAGGCTCGTTCCACGGGCGTACGCTGGCAACGGCGACGCTTACCGGACAGCCTAAGTATTCCGCCCCTTTCGCGCCTCTGCCGCCGGCAATACGCTACGTCCCCTACAACGACATCGGCGCGCTCAAAAAAGCCGTCACCCCCGACGTGGGCGCGATACTGCTGGAAACCGTTCAGGGCGAGGGCGGCGTAGTACCCGCGACGCACGAATACTTAACATCCGCTTATGCTCTGGCAAAGGCCAAGGGTATAATTTTCGCGCTGGACGAGGTGCAAACGGGCGTAGGACGCACCGGCAAAATGTTCTCTTACGAGCATTTCGGGATTATCCCCGATATTATCACGCTGGCTAAGGGGCTTGCCGGCGGCGTGCCTATCGGCGCGGTTTTGGCGCGCGGCGCGGTAGCCGAGGCGTTTAAGCCGGGCGATCACGGCTCTACCTTCGGCGGCAACCCCCTCGCCTGCGCGGCGGCGGCAGTCGTACTCAAACGCCTAAAAAGAACCGCGCTGCTCGACGAGGTAGACAAAAAAGGCGCGTACCTCCTCAACCGTCTTACCGAGCTGAGGGCGCTCGATTGCGTGTCTGACGTGCGCGGACTCGGGCTTTTGGCGGGCTTACAGCTAAAACCCTCGGTTTTAGGCGCGGAAATTGTTGGCAAAATGCTTGAAATGGGATATATTATTAATTGTTGCGCTAAAAACACGCTCCGTTTCGCGCCGCCGTTCATTATTACCACGGCGGAAATCGACGCGATGACCGATACGCTGTCGGCGTTGCTGAAAACATACGAATAGACCTTAAAAAAATAACGTAAAAAGGAAGATACAAACATGCCCGCACTTGACATGCCGCTTGAAAAGCTCAAAAATTACGGCGGAATAAACCCCAAGCCCGCGGATTTCGACGCTTTTTGGGCGGAGGGACTCGCCGAAACGGCAAAGACGGATCCCAAAACGACTTTCGCTCCGGCGACCGGAATCCGTTACGACAACTTTGAAACTAACGATTTATATTTCGACTCGGTGAAGAACTCCCGCATTTACGCGAAGTACGTGCGTTCCTCCGGCGTTACGGGCAAGCAACCCGTACTGCTTCTGCTGCACGGCTACGGCGGCTCGAGCGGCGACTGGTTCGACAAAACGGCGTGGGCGGCGCAGGGCTATATCGTGCTTGCGATGGACTGCCGCGGGCAGGCCGGCAAAAGCGAGGATTATAATCCCGTCAAGGGGACCACGCAATCGGGACTCATTATGCGCGGCTTTGGCGACCCCGACCCCAAAAATATGTACTTCAGAAACGTTTTTCTCGACACCGTACAGCTCGTAAAGGTGGCTAAGAGTCTGCCCGGCGCGGACGCCGACAGAATTTACGCTTACGGCGGCTCGCAGGGCGGCGCGCTGACAATCGCGTGCGCGGCGCTTAACGGCTCGGACGTCAAAAAAGCCGTAGCCCTTCACCCTTTTCTTTCCGATTACAAGCGCGTTTGGGAAATGGATTTGGCGGTTGACGCTTACGGCGACGTGCTCGACTATATCCGCAAGCACGCTCCCGTACCGTCGGCGCAAGACGCCGTGTGGGAAAAGCTCGGCTACATCGACATACAGCATCTCGCGCCGCGTATAACCGCCGACGTTCTGTGGCTCACGGGGCTTATGGACAATATCTGTCCTCCCTCGTCGCAGTTCGCGGCATACAATAAAATTACGTCTAAGAAGGACATAATTATTTACACAAACCAACGGCACGAGGGCTTACCTAATTGGGAAAGCAGCGTGATACCGTTTTTGAACGGGAGGAAATAGAAAATAAATGGATTTAAGCCGCTTCAAGCCTAAGGGCTCGATATTACACAAGCATCTGCTGACGCTCAAGGATTATTCCGCGGGCGATATCGCCGAAATCCTCACCCTCGCTATCGCCTTAAAACGCGACGCGCGGAAGGGCAAATTCAAACCGTTGCTAAAGGGCAAAACGCTGGCGATGATTTTTGCCAAATCGAGCACGCGGACGCGCGTGTCGTTCGAGCAAGGCATACGGCAGCTGGGCGGAAATTCGCTTTTTCTGTCCTCGTCGGATATACAGCTTGGGCGCGGCGAAACGATAAGCGACACCGCCAAAACGCTCTCGCGCTACAATATCGACGGCGTTATGATAAGAACCTTTAAGCAATCGGACGTAGAGGAGCTTGCCAAGGCGGGCAGCTTTTCGGTAATCAACGGGCTGACGGACGATTTTCATCCTTGCCAGGCGCTCGCCGACCTTATGACGATTTATGAGTACCACGGAAAATTGAACGGCGTAAAGCTCGTTTTTTCCGGCGAGGGCAACAACGTGTCGCACTCTCTGCTTATCGGCGGCGCGAAAATGGGCATGGACGTAGTTTGCGCCTCCCCTAAAGGCTACGGACCCGTCCCCGAAATTCTTGCGGAGGCGCAGAAATTCGGCAACGCTACCGTTACCGACGACCTTAACGAAGCCGTAACCGGCGCTAAGGTAATCTATACCGACGTGTTTTTCAGCATGGGTCAAGCCCAAGACAAAGCGAAGTTTGACGCCTTTATGCCCTATCAAATAACGGAGAAGCATTTTGCCCTTGCCGATAAGAACGCGGTCTTTATGCACTGCCTGCCCGCCCACCGCGGCGAGGAGGTCGCATCCGAGGTAATCGATTCGTCTTACTCGATAATCTTCGAGCAAGCCGAGAACCGTCTGCACGCGCAAAAAGCCGTAATGGCGTTATTGATGAAAAAATAAAATTACAATAAAAGGGATTACCACGGAGCAAGTTGCGGCAGGGGGGGGGGGGGG
>JAITNT010000199.1 GCA_031290295.1 Clostridiales bacterium | reverse complement strand
CGCATACCGGTCAAGCACAACCCCTTGTCCTCCGGCAAACTGCATAAATGGCGTACGCCCATCCTTGGCGTTGTCGATTTCGTATCCTATCGCTAATACACGTGATTAGGGCACTCCCTGGACGGATAAGCTCTTGACATTAGCCGATGTTTTGATATACTATAATATAGCGTAGGTATATTTCGCAACGGAAATATATCCGCATATTCGAGGTTATAACAATTATATGGACGTTGCCGGTGAGCGAAAATTTATAGAGACATTTATCAATAAGGCGTCGCAAGACAGACTATTGTATGAATTATCCCATATAAAAAAACGCGCTCGCGTACTGTCGCGGTTTTCTCATTCTGCGGAGGACTATATTAAGCAAGAATATATTTTTAGTAAAGCTTCAAAATGCGATGCGGACGGTATTGCTTTAGAAATAGCAAAAACAACCCCTAAAGCAAATAGTTGTTATGTTATTTCCGATGTGTTTGACGGTGAGTTTATGAGCATAGAAACGGCGCTTCATAAATGTTTCGACAGCGGGTTAGCGTCAATAATTATTTTCAACGATAACTTGGCGTTTATCAAAACTGAAACCGAATACGTATCGGCAACGAAGTACATATTGTCTAAAGCATTTTAATTTCGGATAACGGAGAATTAATTGTGGAAATTTCTAATATTGCCGCTTCATTACGATACGGAAATGTAATAACAAAAAAATGGTTGAATGCAATGTATGTCGTCCTCGTGTTTTTCTGTCTGGTATTTTTGTTTTGCATTTTTGTCGACATAATCACCGTTCAATTCTGGAGCGCGGATGTGATTTTTGTTCTGATTATTATTAACTTTTTCCCGCTTCTGCTTATTGCGTTATTTGTATATATAATAATTAAAGACAAAAAACTCAAGGCAAGACTTTTACCGCTCTTAGAAGACGCGGTAAAGTTAAAAGCGTATTCAAAATTAGTAGACAAGCGATACATCGGACGTTTCCAGCCGGAATATTATCGGATAGAGGTTAGCTTTGTTTTTGCAAGTACAAAGCAAAAACGGATTAGCGGCGATGGCGATCATATGATGGCGATCATATAAAGAATGCATACCATAAAATTTTCAGGGCTTATGCCGATAGAGAAATTGTAATTTTGTATTCGCCTAAATACGACGAGGTATTAATCCTAAAGTAAGTGGAAAAGTGATATTCGGATAATCGGGTAATGCAGTCATACCACGCCATTGTTTTTTTTACGACTTCTAATTCCGTCAAATGCTCTGCATACTTCGGCTGAAAATGCAGGCTGTCCGCAATCGCAAAAAATCGTTCTCTATTTTGCCGCCGCGTTCATATTGCTTCTGATTTCTTGTTTTATTGGGTTTTATATCTCCGCGTCGCCCTCTAACTCCGATACGATTTTATTTAACGAGCGAACCGTATCCCCGTAGGAAACGCTCTCGTATAACAGCATGGCGGTTTTGTGTTCGTAATCGCGTCTGTAAATCTCTTTTTCGATTATCTCCTTTAACAGCTTCGGCACGCTTACTCCTTTATCCGCGGACGGGCAAGCCGCGTCGCTTTCCTCGCGCGCCCGCCTTACTTCCTCAAACAATTCCCGCATTCTCTTGTCAATTTTAATGCGCGGATAAATCTTGTGCAGGTCATAAAAGTGACGGGAGTGTTCCTCAATCCTGCCGCTGATGTAATAATCGCAGACCGCGAACAGCTTGTCTATAAACGTCCGCTCCAAGCTCTGCACCGTCACGGGAAACGGTTTAAGCTCATATCGTTCTATGACGCCGTCATGTCCGTTTTCTTTCAGATAGTCATAGATAAGCGACGCCGCGTCCATTTCCGCGGTCGGAAAACACTTAATCCTGAATACCGATTCCACAATCAAGTGTTGCTTGACGGATACGCCGCCGCCGAACAGCGGCTTGTAGTCTATGATATATTTGTTGTAGTCGCGGCGGCTGCGGGTGTTTTCGGGATTGACAAATACCAAACCAAGCTCCTCTATCGCGGTAACGACGTCTTGCTTGAATCTCCTGTGTCCGCCCTCCGTCAGTTCGTCCGCTTGCTCTACGTTTACGTCTATGTCTTCCGAAAACCTCTCGATGATATGAAAGCATTTCGAGAGCGACGTGCCGCCCTTAAATATGAGTGTCGGAATCTTTTCCGTCAGACGCTTTAAGAACAGCGTAACGTAGTAGTCCTTTTCCACAAGTTCCCTGCGGATACCTGTTTTCTCGAATACGGCAATTATCAGATTGCCGAATTGTTCTTTGTCCTCATGCAAAAGCATAGCGCACTTCCGAATTAAATAGGTTTTCTATCGTTCTTTTCGGGTATAGGGGAGCGTATTTGTATATGTCGTCGATTTTTATATTTCCTCGCTTAATAAACTCGCTTATCCTCGCTATCTGATATTTTTCCAAAAGCTCGTCCGTATCCTTGAACATGTCCAAAAGTTGCAATACCGGCACGTTCTCTTTGGTAATCGGCGTTTTTGCGCGCCTCAATAAGACGCGCGCTTTTCCCACCTCTACCTTTCGTATCCGCGTCGTTTCCTTTGTAGTCACCACTTCCAACGTGTACGGCATTTGCGTCGTCAACCCTAACTCGTTAAGCAGCAACAAACCGGTATAGTAACCGTACAGCTCGTTGCCCGACCGTATAAACCGTTTTTCGATTACCTTGCTCGGGTCTAACGACGACTTGCCTATGACGGTATCGATCGGTACATAGTATATGCCCATATCGAACCGCTTTATTGTTTCGTCCCGCGTCAATTCTTTCAGCAATTGAAAAACCCGCGGCCGCGAATACTCGCTCCACATTTTCGACACTTCCGATACCATGATAGGCTCGTTATATCCGTACCGCTTGATAAGCCTGTTGACCAAATCCGTTTTCATACTCTGCAACCTCACATCTACTATTATACTCATTTCTACAAATTTGTCAACCGTTCAATTGCAACTTTTTCAGGTCACGTCAGCTTTCGGTGAAATTCGGGTGTCCCGATTGTCGCAAGGGGAGAATGAGGGAACGGGCGAAGCCGCCCGTTCTGCATCTCATTCCTTATCTTGTTTCCGTTTTTAGTCCATTTTACCCCTAATCTGAATCACTCTCCGAGCCTCCAAAACCGTCGGCTTCCCCGTCAAAGTCCTCGTCGTCGTCCTCGTTTTCGTCCTCGGACGCAGAATCTATCACGGTTTCGGCTTGCGGCTTGTCCGTTTCGGGTTTTGGCTTTTTGCTCTTGAACAGTTTACCGCGCTTTTTCAAAACGATTAGCACAACCGCCGCCGCGCCGCCGTCCTGCTGTACTCCGCGCCCGCTATCGCTTCGAGCGTAATTGACGTCGCCGTCGGTTGTCCGCTTACAGCGGGGGAGCGGCGGGAGCGGCGATACGGGGCAGCGTGAGCGTGACGCCGGTTAAGCTAAGCGCGGCGTTTTCCGCCGCTCAATCGGCTTTGAACAAATATGCAGCGCCGCCCTTTAAGAAGAACGCCGCCCGCAATATAAAAAAACCCGCGATATAAACGAAAGAACCGCGGCTTTTTGTGATAAGTGAAGCGCGTTCGACCAAGCTCCTATCCGTATCCGCCCGAAGGAAAACGCGGCGGCTATCATTACAACCGGCACAAGCCCCGCGCTTATGAGCCAAAGGGCTTTATCGGCGGCAAAAACCGTATCGGCGGTGCAAAAGCACGCCGCCAAAATTATGCCTTGCGGCAAAAACCGCCAATGTAGGTTTTTCAAATCCTTTATATCGGATATTGTTTGTAATAAGCGTCGCCCCATTTTAAGCTCCTTTTCCATAACCTCCCGTTATCCTAAATCACGCCGACGGGAAGTATAAGGGTTTCCCTGTCGAACGCGCCGAAGCTGTCGCTTAGGCAAACGATCGCGCCCGCGCCCTGCGAAAGCCCCGATTTCTCTATCAAGCGGAATACGTTCGCCGTGCGCTTGTCCACGGTTGCGGCTTTTTTGATTTCGATAGGGAATAACCGGTTGTTTTGTTCGATAATGAGGTCGATTTCGCGCATATCGGTATCGCGGTAATAATAAACGAACGGGCGGCGACCCGCGTTAAGATAGGTTTTCATTATTTCCGATACGACAAAGGTTTCTAAAAGCGCTCCGGAAGCCGCTCCGGTCATCATAGCTTCCACGCCGTTCCATTGCGAAAGATAGCAGACAAGACCGGTATCGTAAAAATACAGCTTAGGCGTTTTAAGCGTCCGCTTTAAGAGATTGTTTGAATAGGGGTGCAGGTAAAAGATAATGCCGAGCGTTTCCAATATGCCGAGCCAGCTTTGCGCCGTCGGCAAGGAGATTCCGGCGTCGCGGGCAAGCTCGGTCGCGTTGAGAATTTGCGCGCTTCTCACGGCGGCGGCGGTGAGAAAGCGGAAAAACTTCACCTCGTCCACCTGCGCGATTTCGCGTATATCGCGTTGAAGGTAGGTTGTAACGTAGGAAGAATAGTAGACGGCTGTATCCGAACGCGCGCCGCTCACGATAAGCGGCATAGAACCGTTAAAAATCCTTGTAAAGAGGCTTACCGCGTCAATCGGCGTTTTCAGTTTCCTGTCCGCGCAGCCGTTAAAATCGGGAATAAACGGAAGGTTGGGCAAGCCCGTCGTTTCGCTTAAAGAAATGCCCTGCATATCGAGTACGGCGATGCGTCCGGCAAGCGATTCCGAAACGCCGCGCATGAGCTTGTAGACCTGCGAGCCGGTCAGAATAAAATCGCCCGCGCGCTTATTCTTATCGACAATCATTTTAATGTAGGGGAACAGCTCGGGCGCGTATTGCACCTCGTCTATACAAACGGGCGGCTTGTGAATTTCAAGAAACAGCTTTGGGTCGCGCTTTGCCATATCGCGAAGCGCACCGTCGTCAAGGGTGACAAACTCGCGCGGCGCGGGTTCTTGCAGATTTTCTATGAGCGTAGTTTTACCGACTTGACGCGGCCCCGATATGAGTATGCAAGGGTATTCCTGAATTAAGCCCAAGACTACGGATTCCATATGACGTTTAATATGCATAACCTCTCCTAAAAAGCAGTCAAACTCGAATATCATTTAGAGTTTAACGGAATAAATGAGAAATGTCAAGCATTTCAAGCGAGCGGTTGACCTTTTCGCTCCTCGCCGTCCAAGCGATATTAACAAAATATAATCGGTTATAACCTGATAACCGCCTGCCTGAATCGCCGTGAAGCGGGCTAAAACGTACAAGCCGCCGTCAATTGCTGTCAAAGCCCAAAAACGCTTGACAGCAACGGAAACCCGCATAAAAAACCGGACAATGACGGTTGTAAAGCTCTCGGTAGTTTTGACGACATACAATCAAATATATGAAAAAAACGACGTCGGCATATAGCTTCCGTCGTTTTTTGTTTTGCGTGCCGACGCTTTACGCCGGAAATACCTCCGAGCCGAGCTTCAGGGTTATATAGTCGTAAGCGGCGGTAACCGTAAGGTTGTTAGCGGCGCCGAGCTCGCTTGACCCCGTTAACTCGTCATTATAGAGCAATAAGAAAACTTTGGAGAAACCCGCCGCGATATAACGGTTGGCGGATAAGCCGACGCCTATAACCGTGCTGTTTGCGCTTAAAACCATACCTATGCCCTCAGCCGCGAGAAATTCGCATCTGAAGTCGTCGGCATAGCTTATCGACGTGCTTGCGCCGCCGATTACCTTTGCGAAAGTAAACTTGTAGTCCGCGATGTCGAGTTGAGCGGCGGTAGTATTTGTTACGGTCATTTTTAATAATACAAAATTTCCGCCCCAAGTCGCTACGGAGCCGACTTGAAGTCGGGATTGAAGCAACGTCACGTTTACCGTTAATCCCGCAATCACGGTCGTTCTGGCGTCAATCTCTGGGGCGGTATAGCCCTCGGTTGACACGTATTCGGTTTTGCCGTTCGCCGTCGCCTTGACGAGCGGAGTGACGGATAAGCTGGCGTTAAAGACGAAAGTAAACGTAGTTTCCGCTCCCGCCGCTACGCTTACGGGCGCCTTGTAGAGATTGGCGATAGGCGCGGCTACGTCTACGCTCGGCGAGGTCGCCGAAGCCGAGTCGATACTATTGATAAGCTCGAATTTAACGGTGTCTCCTGCGGTCACCGCCGAAGCGCCGTTGTTTTTTACCGTAACGGCTATCACCCATATTTTGTGAAACGACTCCACGACTGCGCCGTCAAACGTGCTGCCGCTGACGAACGTTTTAATTACCGGATTCACTGTAAACGATACGTCTCCGAGCGATACCGATTCGTTAAGCGCGCGAGGTGTCGGGGAGGAGAGTGTGTTCGTATCCGTGCAGGCGGCAAGCCCGATTGCCGAAACGAGCAGCGCGCCCGCCAAAAACGCCGCGGTCATAATGCTTTTTATCGATTTCATATTCATTCACCTCTAGTACGATTTAGCTTTCGCTACGCTTCAATGATAGTCCTTTTTTATTAAAAAAGAAAGTGTTTTAATGAGTTTTAGATTAAAATCGGATTAAGAAACCTCGGGAGCTGTGTTAAGACGGCGACATGAGCTATCCGACGGTTTAACGGACAAGCGGCGGAGTTGCTTGAACCGATATTCAAGGAAACCGCGTGGCGATACGGAAATCGCGCCAAATGATCAAAGCGCGGGTTTACGAACGCAGCTTTGTATCTTGTCAAATCCGGCGGTCGGGGATTGCCGCGTTCGTTTATAAACGGGCTGTTTTTTTGTATTTTGTCGGAGACAGGCCGAAGTGGGACAAAAAATGACGGTTGAAGCTAGACAGCGTGCAGAAGCCCACCGAGGTCGCTATTTCGGTGACGGATTTTGCCGAGGTCAACAACAGCACGGACGCCCGCTTGAGTCGGAGGACGAGTATATATTGCATCGGCGAGTAGCCCGTAAACAGCTCCATTTTGCGTTGCAGAGAGCTTTTGGACATCTTACTTACGGCGAGCAATACGTCTATATTAATATCGTTCATAAAATTCCAGTTTATGTAGTTAATCGTTTCGCCCAGCTCTAAGGTTAGGGACAGCTTGTTTCCCGCGTCGGGCTTGGGGCGCATAAAACGGCTGTGCTTCAGAAGCAGGGCGTACGTAAAGCCCACAACCGCGTGCCGGTACATTTCGCGGGCGTAAGTCGTTTCAAAGAGGATTTGCTTTATCAAATCATACATATCTGGGCATTCGTCGTATGAGAAAAGAGAAGGGAAGTCGTAGTTTGAATAATTAGCGGCTTTTAGCCCGCTTATCGACGGGCTGTCCGCAAGGCTCATGAGCTTGCTCATATCGATATAAAGAAAATGCCATAAGCTTGTATTGTCCTCCGCGCTCTGGGCAATATGCACCTGCCCGGGATATATCATAGAACAGCATTTCCCCGAATACGGAATAATTTTGCCGTCAACGATAAAGATTCCCGCGCCGCTTTCGCAATACCCTATTTCAAAAAAATTATGGAAGTGCATTTCCTCGGCGCGGACATCGGGGCGGTAATCAAACAGAAAACCTACCGGGTGTACCGGCACGGCCTCGGTCATTTGAACCGTAGAGTATACTTCCGATACGGGAATTGGCTCAAACTGCACAGTTTTAGGCTTTTTTAGCGTTGAAATCCTCATAACAGTATTATATACTGGAAGTAACAAGAACGCAAGCGGAATTTCTAAATT
Organism: Clostridiales bacterium; assembly: GCA_031290295.1. Taxonomy (GTDB): domain Bacteria; phylum Bacillota; class Clostridia; order Christensenellales; family DUVY01; genus JAITNT01. The sequence continues at coordinate 5,209 of JAITNT010000199.1, read as the reverse complement.
TTTACATAAGAGGGGAAATTATGAATTTACAAAAGCTGGGCGCTATTTTAATTTCTGTATTATTATTATTCGGCGTTTCGTCCTGCGGGACGGGCGGCGACGTAACTCCGGAGCCAAGCGCGCCGTCGGTTATGCTCGGACAAATCCGGGGCAAGGTGCTTACCGATAACGGCGAAATGGTTACGGCGGGCATTGTCGTGGAAAATTCCGTTACCGGCGCGCGGAGGCGGTACAGCACGAATACCTTGTCGGGGTACGCGATAGGTCTTGAGGAGGGTACGTACAAGCTGTATTTTATCCGCGGCCCGGAATACTCGGTGGTTACGAAGGACGTTAAGATTGAGAACTTCAAGGTATATAACATTCAGGACGTGCGCCTTGTTCAGCTAAGCGACGTTTACGCCAAGGGCTGGGCGGCGGGCGACCTTCATCAGCACTCGATTTATTCGGACGGCACGGATGCCGTGGACCAGATTGTTTGGTCCGATGTGTCTAACGGACTTTATTACGGGTTTCTTACCGACCATAATTCGGCAGCCGGACTTGCCGAATGGAGGCAGGGAAACCGCATAACCGCGAATATTGACAACGACGGCAACGCAAGACTGTTCGGCGCGTATGAGGGACTCGAGGTCACCACGGAATTTGGGCATATACAGGCGCTTGGGGCAAGCATGACCTTCGACAAATACGAGATACTTTATACTAATGCGGAAAAAGCGCTTCCCGCGGATCAGCTCAAAGCGGTTACCGACGAAAAGATGATTTATATTGCGGAAACCATCAAACGCAACGGCGGAATCGCGCAGATTAATCATCCGTTTTCGATAAGCACGATGGGCTATACCTCGTGGGACGTAGTGGAATACTTTGACGTAATCGAGGTTTGGAACGGTTATTTTATTCCGGGCGACGGCAGATATGAGGCCGCGGGACGCAAGGAGCAAAACTATAAATCCAAAATGAGCTGGTATGAGCTGCTCAACAAGGTCAAGGACGGCGGAAAATTCTTGCCGGCTACCACGGGAACGGATAACCACGACGTGAGCGGACCGTTTGCGGGCGGCTTCGACGGGGAGGTAACCGACCTTGCCACATATCAAAAGCTGTTTGAGCAGGCGGGCAAGTACAGCGGCGCGACGGCGACGTATGTGCGCTTCGACGGCACGCCCTCGCAGGAAAAGACGCTGGACGCGCTTAAGAACGGCAACAGCTTTATGTCTAACGGGCCTATAGTGCTTGCGGATATTAACGGCAAGACTTACGGCGAAACCGCCTCGGTCACGGGCGGGACGGCGACCCTTAATATAGAGGCGTTTGCGCGGGACGGCTACGAGAGTATCAGAATAATCAAGAACGGCGAGGAGCTTATCAGCTTCGACCCTGCGGCGGCGGACGGCATGAATTATACCGGCGTCAAAACCCTGACCGGGCTTAATAACGGGGACTGGATTATTATCGAGGTTCTCGGGTACGGCTTAAATTACGCAATTACAAATCCGATATTTATCAGTCTGTAACCTCAGGCTGGGAAATAAAAAAACAAAAAACGGAGGAAACAAGGATGAAAAAGAACTTATCAAGAGCGTTTGCGGGGATGCTGATTGCCGCCTTCATGGCGCTGGCGCTTACCGCGTGCGGAGGCACGGAGGACGTCAAGGAGGACTGGATGTTCGACGTCGGCACGGAAACGATCGACATAGTATCGGAATCCGCCCAAAGCTACAGCACGCCGTATACTATCTACTTTCAGGTAGTCGGCGGCGGCGACACCGTGATGTTTGCGGGTACGGTAACCCTCAAAACGACTACTTACCTTGCGGAGGAGATTGTGTCGGGCGTCGCCGCGGAGAAAGGCTGGGCAATTGACATGGCGGGCGGATTCTTAAGCTCGCTGGGCGATTATCAGCAAACGGGCTCGGGCGTTGCGGGTGATCCCGCTTATTTCTGGAGCTTCAGCGTGAACGGCGTCTCCGCCGATCTGGGCTTGGGCAAATTCACGTTGCGCAACGGCGACTATATGAAGCTTTTTTATACCGTATATGAGGGGTAACCTTAAGCCTTAGAGAGGTCTTTACACGTTGCTTGCGCCGCCGAGGTGCGGCGGTATGGAGGTACTATAATGAAAAAGATAACGGCAGTATTGCTTGTTACGCTTATGACGGCGGTGTTTGCGCTGACAGGATGCGGTCCTGTCGGCGGAGACCCGGACAACGGCGGCGGAACCGCAAGCATAGACGACGGCGAGACTAATATTTGCCTTTTGATTAACGGAAATCTCGGGGATATGTCCTTTTTTGATTCCGCTAACGCGGGTATGACTAAGTTCAGAACCGATAACCCCGGCGTCAAGGTCGATATCGTCGAGATGGGTACGGACAACAGCCGCTGGGAGCCTACCCTGAGACAGACCGCCGATAATAACTACGACCTTATAATTGTCGGTACTACGGAAATGCGCGAGCCGCTTCAGCGGCTGGTAAAGAACGCAAGATATTCCGACAGACGGTTTGTTATTTTCGACACTGAAATCGAGGACAATAAGGCGGCGAATTATTCCACGGTGCACTCTATTCTGTTCAAGCAGAACGAGGGCGGTTTTTTGGCGGGTGCGCTTGCCGGATACATGACGACGGCGCAAGGCTCGGATCGCACCGCCTTTATCGGCGGAATGCAGATCGATATCATCAACGATTTCGGTTACGGCTTTATGCAGGGCCTGAAGCAATATAACACGGCTAACGCCAAGACCCTGAAAGCGTATAATTCGTACATAGGGGATTTCAGCAACAGTCCTAAGGGTAAATCTCTTGCGGACACCGCTTATAGCAACGGCGTGGAGATTCTGTTTGCGGCGGCGTCGCAGGCGGGACTAGGCTGTCTTGACTCGGCAAAAAACAAGAATAAGTATATAATCGGCGTGGATTCCGACCAGTACGAGTATTTCAAGAGCTCGGATCCCTCTAAGGCGGACAAAATCGTAACCTCGGTTTTGAAACGCGTCGACCTTACCCTTTATGAGGCATGCGAGGCGTTTGTCGCCGGTACGCTTACTTACGGCGACCTGACGTATGTCGGTTTGGCGGACGGAAAAATAGGCTTGGCGGACAACGAGAGATACCGCGCTGCAGTCCCGGAAAGCACGCGTAACGCGATAGACGCGCTTCGCGCCGCCGTAATCGACGGAAGTATCGACGTTGCCAGCGGGCTCAAGAGATACACTCCGCTGAACACCGTGCTGGCATTATACGACGAGATGAAGCCGTAAAACCGTTCGGGCAAACGCATCAAAATTTTCAATTTCTTTTTTCGCGGGTTTTCCTGCAAAAAAAGCCCTGATTTTCAATTTCTTTTTTCGCGGGTTCCCGCGAAAAAAGCCCTATGACAGCCTTTTGCGGTGAGCGTCAGCGGAGCAAAAGGCGTAAAAGAGGGTGAATGTCGGCGCGCTGTGCGCACCGGCAGAGGGGGGAAAAGCGTAGACGCGAAGGGCGAAGCCCGTATGCGGCATAGCTTGTCCCCATTAATCGGGGCAGACGCATTAAAATGCGTCTGCCCCGATAAAAAAAACGCATTTTTTTGGGAGCGGCTATGGAGCTTATTCGGATGACGAATATCACCAAGGTTTACGGAAGCGGCACAGTCGCTAACGAAAGCGTCAATATTTCGCTCGAGCAGGGCGAGATTCACGCGATAGCCGGTGAAAACGGGGCGGGAAAAAGCACCGTTATGAAAATACTTTACGGTATCGAAAAGGCCGATACCGGAGAGATATTTTTTAACGGCGCGCCCGTCAAAATATCCTCGCCCCTCGAGGCGTCGGCATTAGGGATCGGCATGGTTCATCAGCATTTTATGCTTGTGAACGAGCTGTCCGTATACGAAAATGTTTTTTTGGGATTCGAGGACACCAAGCTCGGCTTTTTGAAAAAAGAGCAGATGAAATCAAAGACGGCGGAGCTGTGCAAAAAATATAATATGCTTCTCGACGTCGATAAAAAAGGCGGCGCGCTTTCCGTCGGCGAGGCGCAAAAGGTTGAAATAATCAAGGCGCTTGCCCGCGGCGCGCGGCTGCTTATTCTGGACGAGCCGACCGCGGTGCTTACGCCGCAGGAAACGGACGTTTTGTTCGGGCAGTTAGAGTCCCTGAGGGACGACGGCTGTACGATAGTAATCATCACGCATAAGCTCAAGGAAATCAAACGCCTTTGCGCGCGCGTTACGGTTATGCGCAAAGGGCGGGTAATCGGCACATATCCCGTCGACGGGCTGTCCGAATCGGACATTTCCGCGCTTATGGTGGGCGGAGAGGTTGAGCTAAAGGTAAAGAAAGCCAAAAGCGCGCCCGGCGAGGTCGTATTGAACGTGAGCGGGCTTAATATCGTTAAGGACGGAAAATACCGGGTCAGGGACGTCAGCTTCGGCATAAGCGCGGGCGAGATAGTTTGTATCGCCGGCGTAGAGGGCAACGGGCAGCTCGAAGCGGTGCGCGCGGTTACGGGACTCGACGGCGACTACGGCGGTAAAATCGAAATTTGCGGCGCGGATATCAGGAAGCTGAGCATCAAAAAAATCAGAGCGTTGGGACTTTCGCATATTCCGCAGGATCGCATGACGACGGGAGTCAATTCGCAAAGCAGTATCTATAATAACCTGATAGCCGTTTCCGCGTTTGACAGCGCGAGGGCGGGCTTTGTCCGCGACCGCAAGCTCAAGGAGGACGTGCGCCGCCAAATGGCGAATTACGACATAAGGGCGGAGGGTATCGGACAGCGTATCGGTATGCTTTCGGGCGGCAATATTCAAAAAGCGGTAATAGCGCGCGAGCTTGACTCCGGTCCCAAGCTGTTGGTTGCGGATCAGCCCACCCGCGGCGTCGACGTAGGCGCGATTGAGTTTATACACAAAAAGCTGGTCGCCCTGCGCGACGGCGGCTGTGCGGTGCTGCTTGTATCGTCCGACCTTGCCGAGGTGTTTAACCTTGCGGACAGAATACTTGTTTTTTGCGAGGGGGAGCTTACCGCGCACATTACCGACCCCGCGTCGGTTTCGGAGGAACAGCTCGGCAGATATATGCTCGGAGTTGAAAGGATTGCGCTATGAGTAAGGTTAAGATATTCTTAAGTAAGCTATGCGCCGGGTTTAGGGCGTTGTTTTTCAAGGCGTGCGCCTGGTTTAAGGAGTTTTTCGTTTGGCTGCTTGAGGAAATAAA
>JAITNT010000146.1 GCA_031290295.1 Clostridiales bacterium | reverse complement strand
GCATTTCGTCAACCTGCGTAGCCGAGGCCTTGGGGTCGGGGTAAACGATCAGTATTACCTCGGCTTTTTCGTCCTTGCGCATACCTATGACGGAATAGCTTTTGGCGTAGGCTAATTCAAACCGCTTTTCTATCAAATCGGGGATAATATTCTCGCCGTTGTCGGCGATAATTATATCGTCCTTCCTGCCCTTTATATAATAATATCCGGATTCGCGGTCGCGCTCTAAGATGTCCTGCGTCTCGAACCACGCGTCCCTGCTCCGTTCCGCTATTTCTCCGTCGATAAGCCTCGCGTAAAAAATCGAACCGCCCTTGACGCTCAGCACGCCCTCCTTGCTAAGCCCGTACTCTATCGACGGGAACGGCTTGCCTATCGAGCCTAAAAGGCGTTTTTTTGCGCTTAACCGCAGCTCGACCGAGGCTATGCCGATTTCCGTCATGCCGTAGCCGTTATACAGGCTGTACCCCAGCCCGTTAAAGACCTTGAGCGCGTCGTCGCGGATATAGCCGCCGCCGCTGATACAGAATTTCACCGAGTCGCCCAGTATCCTCCGCCGCACCTCTGAAAACATTATTTTGGACGCGATACGCTTGCCTAGCCACGGAAACGCGCTCTGTAATTTTATACTGAGATTTAACGCGCGCTCCAGCTTCTCGACGCTCTTTTCGCCGTCCCTGCGCGCCTCTCTGCGGACGTGCATCGCGACGCCGTTAAATACCGCGGGTATCGCAAAAACGTGAGTTACGCCGTGACGCCGGCACGCGTACTGAATCGTTTCGGGGCGCATATCGTTAAGGAACACAAAGGTGCGCCCGAAAAAGCTGAACCACATAAGCGTGGCTATCAGTCCGAAAATATGATAAAACGGCAAAAAAGCAAGCAGCTTTATTTGCCCCTTGTAATACGTTTTTATCGTCGGATTTTCCTTGAGAACGTACTTTGAATTAGAAATCTGCTCGCTCATGGACGCGCCGTTGTACAGATAAATCTTAGGCCTGCCCGACGTACCCGACGTAGACAACGCAAAGCAATCCTCCCAACCCGCGCGGAAAGCCTCCCCCGCGTCGGCGGGAAGCGCGTTAATGTCGATATCGATAGCGCGTTTAGGCTTGTCCGTAAGCACCGCCGCCGCCTTGGTTTCGGCAATAATCTCGTCTACTAACGGCAAGGGCAGCCGGGTATTAAGCAGCACGGGTTTATACCCCGCCTGCAGGATAGCCCAAAACCCTATGACCCATTCGGGCGAATTATCCATCTCCAGCCCGACAAACGCCCCCGCCGGGACCTTTATAACCGCCTGAAGCCCGGCGGCGGCGGCGGCGGTCTTTTTTTCAAACTCCGCGTAGGTGGTTTTGACAAGCGCGCCGCCCTTTAATTGTTCAAAAAAAACATTATCCCCGAATGTGCGGATAACGTCAAAAATCGCGCGCATAGTGCGATCCGAGTTATTAAGAGCGTATAACGCCTTGTCCCAATACTTCATACTACTTTATAATACATTATTCGTCAAAAAAAATCAAATTATTCTGCAGTATTTAATTTTAATCGCAGGATATTTTTAGTTTTTTGCGCCGAACCCTTACTCACCTCGCAAAGCCGTAAATAAATTCATAGTAACGCTTTTTTACATCGGGATCGAAGTCAAGCTCGCAGTGCTTCATACCCGGCACCTCGATATAGCCGACGTCATGCCCCGCCGCGCGCATACCCGCGACAAACGGGTCGGAATGCTTCTCCTTATTCACGGCGGTATCGCCGCCGCCGTGAACGATCAAATACTTGATTTTGGGCATGTACTTTATCTGATGCATCGGCGAATTCCGTTCAATCGCCTTATCTATCCCGCATTCGTAATGTGAAAAAGCCGCCAAAACCGTACGCGGCAAATCGTCCCTTTCGGTCGCATGATAAACGAGGTCGCACACCGGGCAATTAGAAGCCGCGGCGACGGGCGTATGCGCCGAATACCTGGCGTAAATAAGGCTGCTTAAGCCGCCCATGCTTCCGCCCGTAGACACGACGGGAATACGGGCGGACAGCCCGTATTTATCGATAACCGCGCCGAGCACCGCGTCTACATACGCTACGGACTCTTTATTCATCCAGCTCCACGGTCCGTAATACGGCAAAATCCTGAGTATGCCGTCCGCGCCGGCGGTGTCGTTCCCGTTAATATCGTCAAGCCCGGTATAGCCCAGCCCGTGAAACTCAAAAACAACCGACCGTATTCTGCCGCGCAAGCTTTTCTCGTTAGTCGCCGCAAACAAAGCGATATTGTCCTTACCGATACTTATCATTCCGTTATCCCATCCGCTAAAAATAAACTATCCGTACGTTTTTATCATAATATCACATAAAAAAACCGCCGTCAAGCGGGCGAAGCTTTTGAAACGCCGGGAACGGCAGGGAGCGTCGTTCCCGTTGCGTTCTGTCCTCAAATTAGCCTTTCATTTTACTTGCCACTTTTTCCTCATGCTGTTACAATTATACTACTAAACGGCACGGGGTAAATTTTTATGTACAGTACAAAACGGTATGTTTATGCGAGCCATGTCGGAGCGGACAAAAAAATGACCGTCGGGGCGGTCGGGGATTTTTTGGGGGACTGCGAGCAGTATCAAATGGATCGGGATACGGAGGTCTCGGATTATCTGAGGTCGCATAATACCGCCGTATATGTCGCCGCGCGGCAAACGGAGCTTTACCGCTTTCCGAGCCTTAACGAAAAATTAGAGGTCGCTACCTACGTTTATGATATGACGCCGATATTCGGCTTCCGGAATACGATTATTTACGACGAATCGGGTGCGGAGGTCGTCGCGTCGTTT
>JAITNT010000142.1 GCA_031290295.1 Clostridiales bacterium | reverse complement strand
TGGCGGAGCTGTCCGAGGGCAGGCGCTTCGGGGACGACGCGGACGAGATTTATACGGATTTTGCGGAGGCGGATTTAATCGCGGCGCATAATTTCCCCTTTGATTTTCAGTTCATGAGCGCGGAAATGGCGCGCGCGGGGCGAACCTTTCATTACAAAAATTCTCTATGCACCATGCGCAGGCTTACGCCCGTGATGAAGCTTTTACGCAGCGACGGGCGGAATTACAAGTATCCGCGGCTTGCCGAGATGCGGGACTATCTGGGGATAACCGCGGGCGATATCCTGTCCTTAGGCGAGCGGCTGTACGGAGAAACGGGAGGCTTTCACGACGCGCGTTACGACGCGATGGTGGTTTTTTCGGCGTTCATGAGGCTGCAAGAAACGATGACGGATATTTCCGATATGATTATTAAGGCGGTAAACGAATAACAAGCTTATGAAGAACGATGCGGGCAAAATTTTATTTGAAACACATTTACATACGGCGGAGGTCAGTCCCTGCGGTACGACTCCCGCCGCCGAAATTCCGGCAATTTACAAAAAAGCCGGGTACGGCGGTATAATCGTTACCGACCACTACTCCGATTATTCCTTTTCGATGATTCCGCATTCGTCGTTTGCCAAGAAGATAGACTATTATTTCCGCATAGCGGACGAGCTTCGCGTACACGCGGAAAAAATCGGCATGCGCGTTATATTCGGCTCGGAAATAACCTTGAATAACGAGCTGTGGCAGGACTTCCTTATTTACGGCGAAATAGAGAAGCCGTTCAGACAAACGCCCTATTTATACAATCTCAAACAGCACGCGCTTCACCGTATGTGCCGTGAAAACGGACTGCTTATGTATCAGGCGCATCCTTTTAGACAGGGCTGTACGCTCGGCAACCTTACCGTCCTCGACGGGCTCGAGGTGTATAACGGCAACAACCGCGATAATAACGCCTATGAACGCTCGGTCGCGCTTTGCGACAGGTATAATCTTATGCGTATCGCGGGCGGCGATTTTCACAGCGTACCCAGCCAAGGACGCGCGGGAATATATCTGCCGGACACGGTGCGGACGGGCGCGCAGCTTACGGAAGCGTTAAACACGGGGCAGGCTGCGCTATATATTAAGGGTTATTAAGGATTATTGATATCGCAAATATAAATTGCAGGTACAAATTTAAGCAAGCTATTAATTCTAAGTAAGGTATTTATGGATATTACAAAAGTCGTCTTTACGATTATCATGCTGTTTTCTCTTATGATTCCCGGCTACATTCTCCGCAAAAAAAGAATGCTTTTCGGGGACTCGTCGCTTTCGGGACTGGTAAATTTGCTGCTGTACGTATGCCAGCCTATTTTATCCGTCCGCTCCTTTGCGCTGGCTAAGGATATCGACCCGTACGACACGAATCTTCTCGCAAACATGGGTTGGGTGTTCTTGTTCGCGCTTATCGGACAGTTCGCCGTCTACGGCTTAGGCAAGCTTATTTTTAAGCATCTTCCTATCAAGCCGCCGCCGGTTAACGGCGTGGCGGGAGCGTCGCTTTCCACGATTCCGCCCGAAAAGCTCGCCGATAAAAAAAGAGGAATATACACCTATGCCGCGACCTTTTCTAACAGCGCGTTTATAGGCATACCGTTCGTTGAAATGATTGCGCCCGCCGAATTCAAGGCGCAAGCCGTCATATACGCCACCGTGTACGTGGTCGTGTTCAATATGCTTGTCTGGACTATAGGCGTGCACGCGCTTACCGGCGACATCAAGAGTATAAAGCTTCACAAGGCGATTATAAATCCCGCCGTTTTGGGCACGCTTGTCGGCTTGCTGTTCTTTTATGTTCCGCAGATCAACTTTTTTGCCAAGGTCGAGCCGTTTGACAAATTCCTTAATTTATTTGCCGACATGAACGCGCCGATATCTATGGTCATTATCGGCAGTCGGTTTGCCGACATCAGAATCCGAGATCTTTTTACCGACGCCAGTCTGTATATCACCGCGGCGCTCAGGCTGATTGTCGCGCCCGCGTTACTGTTCGTCATACTGCTTCCGTTCGTGCTTACTAACTATTTCGGCGAATTACGCAACGCGTGGGTTATTCTTGTGCCTATAGTGCTTCTCGGAGTACCGCCGGCGGCGTCAATGATAGCTATGGCGGAGAAATTCGACGCCGACATTTATACGGCGGTCAAGGGCTTTTTGACGGGTACGCTGCTGTCGCTGATCGCTCTGCCCGCGCTCCTGTGGCTGTTGACTATGTAAGGAACCCGGTTTATGTGAATACGCCCCGATATTTTACGGTTTGATTAGAAAATTAAAAGTTTTATTAAAAATTGATTATTCGGTTGTACGGCGCGTTAGTATGTGATATAATCAGTTTGATAAACAATAATTAATAGGAGAAAACGTCAATGGGAAGAATCAGGAACGAGCTTTTGAAGGTTATCGAGTGGAGCGATAGCTCATCCGACACTATCGCTTACAAATTCGCGATGCCGGAAAAGGCGGAAATTATGAACGGTTCGCAGCTTATAGTCCGCGAATCGCAGGTGGGCGTGCTTGTTTCGAGCGGCAAGGTCGCGGATATTTTTGAACCGGGCAGATATAAGCTCGACACCGACAACATGCCTATTCTAACTAAGCTGATGAGCTGGAAATACGCTTTCGAGTCGCCCTTTAAGGCGGACGTTTATTTCATTAATACCAAGCAATTCATCAATCAGAAGTGGGGTACGTCCAGTCCCGTCATGATGCGCGATCAGGACTTCGGTATGGTTCAGTTTCGCGGATACGGCGTGTTTACCTTTAAGGTAGGCGACCCGTACGTTTTTCTTACCGAGCTTTTGGGGACGGGCGCTTCGTACAAGGTGAGCGCGGTTGTCGAGCAGCTGAAGCGTACTATCGTCAGCGGTATTTCGGAATCGGTCGCCGCGTCGAACATTCCGGCGCTCGACCTTGCGATGCGTTATTCCGCTTTGGGCGAGGGTACGATAAACATCGTGCGCCCCAAGTTCGCGCTTATGGGTATCAACCTTATCGCGCTCGACGTCGAGAACCTTTCTCTTACCGAGGAAAGTCAGGCGGCTATGAATACCCGCACAAGAATGACTATTATAGGCGACGCGAATACATATACGCAGTTTCAGGCGGCGGATTCTATGAAAACGGTTGCCGAGAACGCGCACAAAGGCTCGGGCATGAACATTCCCGGCATGGGCATGGGGTTGGGTACGGGCTTTGCTATGACTAATATGTTCGCCGGAAACATTGCCGGTTCTACCGCTAACGCGCAAGCGACGGCCGCCGTCGGCGCAGAGGAAAAAAAGCGCGCCGCCGCCGCGGAGACCGCGCCCGTCGCCTGTCCTAAGTGCGGCAGGGCTAATAAGGCAGACGCTAAATTTTGTCTTGACTGCGGCGAGAAGCTGCAGGTGACCTGCCCTAAATGCGGCTTCGCTATCAAAACCGCCGCTAAATTCTGTCCCGAGTGCGGCGAAAGAATTGCTTCCGAGCGCGCTTGCCCCAAGTGCGGCAAGCCCGCCAAGCCCGGCACAAGATTTTGCGAGGATTGCGGCACAAGACTTGACTAGGGGCAACCTGTCACAAAAAAACACAGGAGCGTACTAATGGCGAAATTAGGGAATTTGAAGATTAACGCCGACGACGTCGGCAACACCAACGCCGTCAAGCAGGCGGACGCCGTACATAATGCCGACCTCAAGGTAGACGATTACGGCGGCGAGCGTAAAGTGGAGCAGAACGTGGACATCAAGAAATGTCCCGGCTGCGGCGCGGCGCTCAGGTTCGATCCTGCGGCGCAGGCGCTGTATTGCGAGCATTGCGGCACAAGCGTGGGCATAGTCAACGAGGGCATCGTTTATGAGCAGATACTGGACTTCAATATCGATAATCTTCCGGTTTGGGCGGGAGAAACGCGGGTTTTCCGGTGCGCCAACTGCGGCGGCGAGTCGGTTTTTGAGAGGAACGAGTTTTCCAAAATCTGTCCGTTTTGCGGGTCGCCCTCCGTTACCACCTTGGAGGACATGGCGGGGGTGCGGCCTAACGCCGTTATCCCGTTTGCGTTTGATTCCGCGCGCGCCGAACAGCTTTATCACGAATGGGCGAAGAAGCGGTTTTTTGCGCCCGGCGCCTTTCGCAAGCATCATCCGCTGGACGATTTTCGGTCGTACTATTCTCCGGCGTGGACGTTTGACAGCAAAACCTTTTCGAGCTACCGTGGCATAGTCGGCGACTACTATACGGTAACGGTAGGCTCGGGCAACAACAGGCACACCGAAAGACGTATACGCTACCGTCCTGTTTCGGGCGTTCACGACTGCTTCTTTGACGATTTGATTATCAACAGCAGCGGGCAATTAGAAGGCAAAATCTTTTCTAAAATTCTGCCCTTTGTTACGGCGAAAGCCGTGCCGTACGCATCCGAGTACCTTGCCGGGTACGTCGCCGAGCGCTACAAGGTGGGGCTTAACGACGGGTGGGAGCTTGCCCGCAAGCAGATGGACGACACGGTGCGCCGTCAGATTGTGTCCTCGCTCCACTGCGACGTGGTGCAGACGTTGACAATTAACACCGCCTATAACGATAAAACCTTCAAATATCTGCTTCTGCCGCTGTACCTCGTCAGGCATAAATTTAAGGAAAAGCTCTACAAGGTATATATTAACGCTCAAACGTCCAAAATAGCGGGGCAGTACCCGAAATCGGTCGGCAAAATTCTCGGGCTTATATTCGGTATTATCGGCGCCGCCGCCGTTATCGGCTTGATAATTTACCTGCTTAACTCTAACGGTATAATATAACCGCAATTTTTTAACTAAGTTAAAAAATGCGCCGACATAAAACACAAATAAAAAAACGGAGATAATAATAATATGGCTGCTGTAACTAAAGACATGACAATCTTTGAGGTTATTCAAAAGGACGGCGACGTCGTCCCGGTATTTTTCGGGTTCGGAATGCACTGCTTGGGCTGTCCTATTTCGAGAGGCGAAACAATCGAGCAGGCCGCCGCCGCTCACGGCGTGGCGGTAGAGGATATGCTCGCCGAGCTGAACGACTATTTTGACGGTAAATAACGTTAACCGCTCTTATACGGTTGAAAAAAAAGACGGCGGGTTCGTTTTTACGGGTTTCGCCGTTTTGCTTTAACGGTTAAAAGGGTTATGAAAAATTATTTTTTGCTATACGACAACAGGAACGATGATGCGGCCGCTTATGCGGACGCCGTTTGGGACGCGCTTGCGGCGGCGGGCAATACGGTAAATTGCTTGGACGCGGAGGGGGTTGACGCCGCGCTTTTTGCCGCGGATTACTTGCTTTTTTTCGCGTTTTCGGATAAGGAGCTGGAGAGCTTCGGGCTTGAAAAAAGCTGGCGTTATTTTATTAACGAAATGTCCTTGCGGCGCAAAAAGTCTGGAGAGGTTATTCTCGTGCTTGACGGCTCGGCGTCGGCTAACCGCACGCCGTACAGATTAAAGGACTGCCGCAAGCTTTCTACCTCGTTGAGCGCAAGCGAGCTTATCGCGGCGGTTGACACCTCGGTATCGGCGGCCGCCGTAAAGCCCGGGGAATCCTCGGAAGCGGCGGAAGCGGCGGTTACAACCGAGCCGGAGTCTACCGTAAACGAGCGCGCGGTGTCGACCGCAAAATCGGGTGCGGCTAAGAGCGCGTCCGCGCCGTTATAGACCGAGTATTCGTACGAAAAGCCTCCCGATGCGGGGTACACGTTAAGGCGCGGCGAGGCGTGGACGCCGCCGGGCAGATCCGCGCCGTCAAAAAGTCCGGTGACAAAATCGACCGCCGCCGCACCTAAAGCCGTCCTGATATTTATAGCCGTTTTCTTTGCGATAACGACGCTGATAATAACTCTGTCGATGGCCGCCAATTCTTGCGCCGCCGACGGCGGTGTCGGTTGGCCGTTCACGCCGGTTACGCCCGCAGAGGAAATCGAGGTGCGGACGGTCGAGGAGCTTCATGCGGTCGTGTCCGGCGGCAAGGGGAACACATATTCTCTCATGCAGGATATCGATTTTGATGAATACGTTGAGAAGTACCGGAGTTGGAAGCCTATTGAGGATTTCGGCGGAGTATTTAACGGAAACGGTTACACTATACGCAATTTTAGATATAAGCCCGCGAATAGCGCCGCCGGATTTTTTAACCAAATCAGGGCGGGCGCGTCGGTAAGAGATCTTAATATCGGCTATGCGGACGATAAGACAAGTCTTTACGGGCAAACGGTCGGCGGAATAGCCTTTTTCCCAGGCTCTCGAAATCATGAACAAGAAATTTCGCCAGTAAATCAACTGGCAAGATTCGGTTCTGCGTCTCTGCAAAAGATGAACAGAAGAACTATTTCATGATGTTTG
>JAITNT010000135.1 GCA_031290295.1 Clostridiales bacterium | reverse complement strand
CCTTGCTTTTGTTTTGCTTCAATATTCTGCCGCCCGGCAAAAGAGACGCATATAAGCCTATCGGAAGCATTCGTCACGATTTCAGCCGCGACCCCTTGAGAGAGGCGCAGAAGGTCGCCGACGGCGTAGGTCAGCCGCTTTATGTTTCCGAGATTGCAGAGCGCCCAAAAGCGCCCGAGGCAAAGTATTTTTCACAAATGGACGACCGTTATTACGCGCCCGAGAGCGAGCCGAGCGGACTGACGTCCTTTAATAACGAGTCCCGCCGCGGCGCGGCGGGCTTGGGGCAGCAACCGTATCAGGCCGCGCCCGCCGCTCCCTCGGGGGATTATCAGACCGCGCGCGATATGCTTTACGGCGGCGCAAAAAAAACCGAATTATCCGCCGCGCAGGCGGTTGCGGCGCAGTCCTATACTAAGCCCGCCGATTACACGATACCGAATATTTTTTCCGGCGGCGGCTTTGGCGCGCCGCCTCCGACGGGCACGCGCCCGAGTAACTTTTCTTACCAAAACACCTTGCCGCAACCCGATTCCCAGGGTTATTTTGCCGCGAATAATAATTCCGTTCCTAAGACGGGAACGGCGGCGCAGCAGGATTCGGGCAATAATTTCAAGCGTCCGCCTATGGTCGTGCACGAGCCGCCCGTGAATCCGGTTTTTCAAGAGAATTATATTCCGCCGCAAATCGTTAACGGCGATACGCGCAGCGAGGAAATCCGAAAGCAAAAGGAGCGCGACGCGGCGCAAAAAAGAGACGGCGGAACGCCGGTTATCGAAACCCGGGAGGAAAGCGGACCGCGTATCATTAACGGCGAGGACGAGAGCCGCCGCATTCGCGCGGAAAAACAGCGCGAAACCGAAAAAAACCGACCCGCGCCGGCCGTGCAGGCGGAGCCTGTTCCGTTTGCGGTTGCGCAGTTCGAGCCGCCGCATATCCCTAAGACAAATATTCCGAATTTTATGGAGTACCGCGCGCGTATGCAGAACGGCGCCGATCTTAACGACTTCGTGCGCGAAACCTCCGGAACGACGGTAACGCCGTCCGACGCAAGCGCTTCGTTTGACTACAAGGCGTATTACGACGAGAAGAACAGGACGGCTAAGCCGGTTTTTACGCCCGCGCCCAAAAAGCCCGAGCCGATGCGAACCGAGGAATATTACGAGCCGGAGCCCGTAATTTCTCAAACCGATTTTGTATGCGAACAGACCGAAAGACCCGAGCCTACAGAAAGAGTCGCCGATTATACGGGTTACTATACTACCTTGCCGCCGGAAACGCCCGCGTCTAATTCTTTTTTGAATAACGTAGACCAAATCGAAGCCGCGCTTAACCCTAAGCCCAAGGCGGCGAAACGGTCGGACGCCGTGCCCGGACAGGTCAACATCGAGGATTACATGGCCGCCAAAGCCAACCCTGCCGTGCGACCGGTCAGAATTTTTGCCAAATACAATCTGCCGCCTATAGAGTTGCTCGACGAGTCTACGACGTTCACGGGCGAGCCGGACGAGGAATGCATGGAAAAGGCGAGTATTCTGGAGCAGACGCTCGCCGAGTTCAAATCGCCGGCAAAGGTCGTCGCTATTACCAAGGGTCCCGCGGTTACGCGTTACGAGCTGCAAATGGACACCGGTACCCCCGTAAAAAGCGTAAGCAGATATTCAAGCGATCTTGCGTATAATCTTGCCGCCAGAGGCAAAATCCGTATCGTAGCGCCCATTCCGGGCAAGCAGGCCGTCGGCGTCGAGGTGCCTAATAACAAGGTCGATATCGTTTCTCTGCGTTCGGTTATCGATTCCGACGAGTTTTATAAGGAAACGTCGCCGCTTACGGTCGCAATCGGCAAGAACATCGTCGGTAAGCCGATAGTTGGCGACATTACCGACTATACGCATCTGCTTGTCGCCGGCACGACTAAGTCAGGTAAATCCTCCTGCCTTAATTCGCTGATTATAAGCCTGATTTATAAAACCTCGCCCGAGGATTTGAGGCTGATACTTGTCGACCCTAAGCTTGTCGAGTTCACCAACTATCAGGGGCTTCCGCATATGATGTTCGAGAAGGCTATTACCACGGTAGACGCGGCTATCAAGGTGTTCCAGTGGGCTACGGAGGAAACCGACAACCGCTACGAGCTTTTTGCCAAGTACCGCGTGCGCGACATAAAGTCGTATAATAATTTAGATATGGTTCGCGATAAGGAAACAAACAAGCTTCCGTATATCGTCATTATCGTAGACGAGGTCGCCGAGCTTATGCAGCAGGGCAAAAAGGATATCGAGGAAAGCATTATGAAGCTTTCCGCCAAGGCGCGCGCCGCGGGTATTCACCTTGTGCTTGCCACACAGCGTCCGTCCGTGGACGTTATTACCGGCGTTATCAAGGCGAATTTGCCGTCGCGCATAGCCTTTGCGGTGTCTAGTTATGTCGATTCAAAGGTAATACTTGACGACGGCGGTGCGGAAAACCTGCTCGGGCGCGGCGACATGCTGTACAGCCCGAGCGGAATTTATCCCGAGCGTATTCAGGGCGCGTACGTCACTACGGAGGAAATCAACGCCGTAGTCGAATATGCCACAAATAATAACGAGGCGTACTTCGAGACCGAATTAGAACGCAAGATTTACTCCACTAAGGAGGATGTAATTCAACCCGAGATTTCCGCCGACGGCGCGGAGGCGTTAGATCCGCTCTTCAAGCCCGCCCTCAAGCTTTTTATCGAGAAAGGCGAAGCCTCGATTAACTTTATTCAAAGACGTTTCGGCGCGGGCTATAACAGAGCGGCGCGGATAATCGACCAAATGGAGTTAAAGGGCTATATAAGCGCAAAGGACGAGACTAATAAGCGCGTTATACTGTTGAC
>JAITNT010000125.1 GCA_031290295.1 Clostridiales bacterium | reverse complement strand
GAGAATGAAGCTGAACACCATGATGTACTACCGCGACGTAAGAATACAGGGCAAGTACACGAGGGACTGGCAGAATATTTGGAAGAACCTCTTGCTGAAATCCTAATACGAGGGAAGAGAATTATATTAGCAAGCGGCGACGAGATGTTTCGACTGCGCGATAGCATTGACATGGTTTTTGTTTTAATTGCATTCGGTGCGGGTGAACAAGCTGCGGTCACTCCTACACGACCGCCGCCTACAAAGCTACGCGTGACATAGAGACGCGAGCAGAGTAATATATCGGTAAGTAGTAAAAAGTCTGTTGACATTACGATAGGTAAGGCTTATAATTTAAGCAAAGGTTTTTGTAATAAAAATATTAGGAGAGTATTAGTATGAAGATGGGCGGGCCGGTTTTTGATTCAATCAGAGAGTTTTTTGAGACGGGCGGCGCTCCGTGGGCTTTTGCGGTTGTCGGCATCTTTATGGCGATACTTGGGTTCGCGGCGGCGGCGGAGTATGTTTTGATCGGTATCGGCTATATGCGCGTCTTTAATAAAAGAGGGCTTAAGGGCGTTTGGAAGGTTTGGGTGCCGATTGCGCAAAGCTATGCTTTGGGCGAGATTTGCGGCATAGTGCCGATCGGTCAGAAGGTGATCAAAAAGCCCGCTAAATGGTATATGTTAACCTCTATCGGCGGGCTGGTGATAGCGGTTGCGGAGATTATAGTTACGCTCGGAATGTTCGCGGCGCTTCCGGCGATGAGCAGCGGCGGCATAGTTCCGGTTGACTCCGCGTACATCATGTTCTCATTATTGAGTTTATTGTTTTCCGCGGCCGCTTCGGGACTCGGCGTGTGGGCGACCATATTTGTTATTTTTATCTATATCAGAATTTTCAGGCTGTTTGACAAGAAGAACCAGCTTTTGTATATTCTGCTGTCGATATTCGTACCCCTTGCGTTTCCGATTTGCTTGATAATAGTAAGCAAAAACACGCCGATAGAATATTACGGCGCGCCGCCGACGGACGGAAACGCGAATTACGGACAGTATACCGGTTATAACGGCGACCCGAATAGATAACGGGCGAGATAAACATAATTGCTTAACCGGCGGGCGGATAATAAAATTGCCGTTTTGTGTGAAGTTTCTGCGGTTAGGCGTATTCACTTAGTTTTTTTGTAGCTATATTTTCCAACTTATGCTAATATTGTAATATAATAGTGTTTTTTGATAAATTAAGCGCGTGGAGTATAAACAAATGGGAATCCGACAGGGAAATCTTGTTGACGGCGGCGAATCAAGGCTTTGGATTATAAGGAAGTCGAAGGACGGCTTTAAGCTTGCGCCCGATGAAATAAGCCGCAGATATTTAGGGCTCGCCGTCCTTAGCTTACCTCTGGGAGATTTTGCGGAGAAATATATCGACCCGGGTTATCGGGCGGCTTTTTCGGCGGGTGTCGCGGAGATCTTCGGCGGCAAAAAAAACCGGTCCGTGCAATTGAAATTTAAGCTCGTCAATGCGGCGGAGACAAGCTATTCCGCCGTTTTAGAGTTAGTAGACGCCGTAATCGCGGTTTGCGTTTCTCACGACGGCTCGGTAAGCGACGACGACGCTAACCTTTTGATTGACGCGTCTCCGCTGTGCTGTAACATTTGGGACGAAGGTCTTAGGAATATTATCCGCTGTAATCAAGAGGCGGTCAGCTTTTTCGGGCTGGGCAGCAAGCGCGACTATATAGAACGCTTCTTCGAGCTGTCGCCCGCCTTACAGCCTAACGGACGAAAATCAACCGAGCTTTGTCATGAGTACGTAAGCGAGGCCTTTCGCGTAGGGCGGTTGGTTTTTGAGTGGACGCACTGCAAGCTTGACGGCGAGCCTATTCCTTGCGAAATCACCTTGGTGCGTTGCAGGCGCGGCAGCGGCAACGTCGTCGCCGGATATACCCGCGATTTAAGAGAACAAAAGGTCATGATAGACGGCATGCAAGCGGTAGAGCGCGACTTGCGCCGCGCGCGCGACGTCGCCGAAAAGAGCGCGCTCGCAAAGAGCGAATTCCTTGCCAACATGTCGCATGAAATCCGCACGCCTATGAACGCCGTACTCGGTATGCTTCACCTTACGCTTAATACCGAGCTGACCTCGAGACAAGCCGACTACCTCGGCAAGGCGGAATATTCAGCCAAGGCGCTTTTGCGCATTATTAACGATATACTCGACTTTTCTAAGATCGAGGCGGGCAAGCTTCAAATGGAATCGTTTGAATTTTCTTTGAAGAATATACTTAACGAGGTAGAGGGCATTTTCAGCGTTAAAATGGCGGAAAAGGGTCTTAGCTTCGCGGTCGATATGGACGAAAGCCTGCCGGAATGGTACAAGGGCGACCCGTTAAGGCTTAACCAAATTTTGATTAATCTTCTGGGTAACGCCACCAAATTTACATCCGACGGCATGGTTACGCTGCGAATTTTTCCCGAAACGCAGAGCGGCAAGATGATTATTTTGCATTTCGTTGTCAAGGATACCGGTATCGGTATGACAGAGCAACAAATAAGCGGGCTGTTCACGCCCTTTTCACAGGCGGATAACTCCACAACAAGACATTTCGGCGGTACGGGCTTGGGGCTGGCTATCTGCCGCAACCTTGTCAACCTCATGCGCGGCGACATCTGGTGCGTGAGCAAGGAGGGCGAGGGTACCGAGTTTCACTTTACCGCGCAGTTAGAGACGGACTGCAACCCCGTGATAGCCCGCCGGTACGTAAAGCCGCAGACTATTATTTCTAAGGACTTTTTCGCCGGTAAACGCGTACTGCTTGCCGAGGATAACGAAATAAATCAAATCATAGCCGACGAGTTATTATCCGCCGCGGGGCTTACCGTAGACGTGGCGAACAACGGTCAGGAGGCGCTCGACATGCTCGCGAATAATTATTATAACGCGGTATTTATGGACATTCAGATGCCCGTAATGGACGGCTTCGCCGCTACCCAAAAAATCCGTAAAAACCCGCGCTTCGACAAGCTCCCTATTATAGCTATGACCGCCCACGCTATGAGCGGCGACAGAGAAAAGAGTATAGAGGCGGGCATGAACGACCATATAACTAAGCCCATTGACCCGGACGAGCTTAACGCCGCCTTAGTGAAATATTTGGGGGATTAGTTTTTGTAATTATGAAAAAAAGCGTACGGATTTTAATGATGACTGTTTCCGCCGTATTAGTGTCAGCGCTAATGGGGCTAGCCACCTACGCCGCTTTCAGTACGTTTTCATATATTTTTTCGGGCACGATCACGATAGAGTCTCCGCAAGCGCCGTTCAGTATGTCGGCGACGCTCGGCGGAGCATCGCTTCCGACGCCGAGTTTTAGTAAGGGCGAGAGCACGGACGAACAAGATAATTGGGTATATACATACTCAAAAAATTTGCAGATTGGGATGCATACAATGGTATCAGTTGACTTATCGCTATTGTCAAGTTCGTCTGCGCCGGTATCATTCGGCAAAGCTGCGGATACAGGCGGCGAAAAAGAAATTAAAGTTACAAAACTATCCGTAGCCTGCTATATGCTTACAACTCTTATATCCGGTCGTGAGGAAACAAAAGATTATATAATTCGCGATAAAGCATCCCCGATTACAATTGAGATATCATACGGCGGGGCAGAAACTTATGTTAGTATCGACAAGCTTGTGCTGACTATTACGACAAAGGTGGTCGAACCGGAGCCGGATCAGCCGTCGTATAGTTACCGTACTATAGTAGACGATGTCGAAAAGGGCGTAGGAAATAAGAGTACTGAGATTTTTAAGTTCAATAATTATCCTGTCGATACAGCCGTACTCGAAATTGTGTTTTTTGATGTAGGCGACAGTAATTATAATTTGATTATTGTGAGTATTACGGGTTGTTATTATTTTAATGAAGAAAAATATAATTGTACATTTTCACAGATTGGCAGCACGCCCGCAAACGGGTTGCCTGTGAATGACACATATGTATACTTTATGTCTTTTCAACAAGTAGGCGGAGTTACACAAGCAGAACGTATTGAATTGACAGTCGTGACGAAGCTTGCCAAACAGTGAAGCTTTGTGCCGATAGGGGCGGTGGGGAAAGAGAATGATTGGCAAGCGGCGAAGAGATGTTTCGACTGCGCTCAACATGACATTGATAGGTTTGAATTATATAGGGCGTAGAAAGCGGCGAAGAGGGTCTGGATTGCCACACATCGGCTTCGCCTCGTTCGCAATGACGATGATAGAGTGAATTGTATAGGGTACGGGTAAACAAACTGTGTTTGTCATTGCGAGGAGCTGAAAGCGACGTGGCAAT
>JAITNT010000116.1 GCA_031290295.1 Clostridiales bacterium | reverse complement strand
TACCGTGCCGCTTGCCGTGCCGTAATTAGCCGTATCGTTCGGTACAAACGTCCACCCGATTTCATTATCGCCCGTCAACAGCGTACCGCCGTTACCGTTATACTCGAAGCGTCCCGTGAGCGTATTGCCGTCTAAGCCCTTTGCAGCGCCGTCGGCAACGGTCGGGAATCTCTGTCCGTAGGTATACGCACCCGGCGTAACCGTCGGCTCCGTTACGATATTCGGCGCGGCTTTTCCCGCCGTAACGGTTACCGCGCCGCTTGCCGAGGTGTAATTAGCCGCGTCTACTCCGCTCGGAGTAAATATCCAATTAATTATATTCTCGTTAACCGCGAGCGTTAACGGCGGGTTGACCCAAGAAAACGCGCCGCTTATTTCGCCGCCGAGCAAGCCTAACGCCTTGCCCTGCTTTATAGCGGGCATCGCTTGCCCGTAAGTAAATTGCGCGCCGTCCGCGGACGGCTTGTTCCCGTCCGTTACCGTAGGCGCGGCCTTGCCCGCGGTTAAATTCAGACTGCGTTCTACCGTATTATAATTAGCGGCGTCCGCCGGAGTAAACACCCACTCCAAATCGTTTGCCCCTGCAAAAAGCACGGGGTTAGGGTTTTTCCACGCAAACGCGCCGGGAACGGATGCGACCCCTCCGCTAAGGACGGGTATGTCGCCGTATGTAAATACGCTGCCGGGAACGGACGGCGCTTGCGTTATAGCCGGGTCGGCCTTGCTAACGGTGATAACTACCGCGATATTAGCGGTAGCTTCCGTTCCGGGCGCGGTCGGTTTGTAATTCGCATAAACGGTGTTGCTCCCGGCGTTACCTACCGGAGCGGAGGGCGTGACCCAAGAAAAATACTGCGGAAGCTGCGCCGCTATGTCCTTGAGCGTTTGTCCGTAAACCGCCGTAATGCCCGTGGGCACGACGTACGAGGAGTCGGGCGCGGCAACCGTAACGGTATAAGTGCATTTGAATTTTTCGCTCGCCTTTACGGTAAGCGTTTGCTCGCCGGGCGCATATTTATCATAGCCCGTAACCATGGCGGGCGTAATTTCCAACGTGCGGACGTTGCCTTTGGTATAAACGATATTAAGCGCGCCGCCGCCGAGGTCGAGCTCCTCCCCGTAAAGGTACGCTTTTTTGGCGGGCTCCGGCTCTAAATTAACGCTCTCCGCTTTATTCGGCTTTGCGCACGCGGCAAAAATAAACGCCGCCGCCAATACCGCCAATATTAAACTAAGCTTCTTCATAAGTTTGAATTCCTTTGCCTGACGCGCTGATTACAGTAATTACGCTTATATATTATAATTATAATATTATCCCGCGCAAAAGTCAATATCTTTTTTTGCCGCCCAAAACGCGGGCGCAGGAAAACCGCCCGGACGCGAATGCGCGCTCGCTCCGCCGCCTTAACGGCGGCTTCGTCTCGCTTTATCGCATTCGGGCGGACTTTGCCGACCAGACGTGAATCGGCGCTACGCAGCGGCTAGCGCCTTGCTTGCTTAATCCGATTCAGTCGGACCTAGAGAGGGGTCGCTCCGCAAAAATGCGCTATAGCTAGCGCTCCGTCTTAATTACATTATCGTCGTTCTTCCGTACAGATTGTCATTGCGAACGAGGCGAAGCCGAAGTGTGGCAATCCAGTTTTAACTTATCCTCTTTTGTCATTGCGAGCGCAGCGTGGCAATCCGGTTTTAACTTATCCTCTTCCCATGTGGGCGACCACACAGGGTCGCCCCTACAAGGACAACCACTGTTCGTACACCCGTACCCATACAATCAAACCCTTTCCGTCATTGCGAGGAGCGCCAGCGACGTGGCAATCCGGTTCAATTTTATCCTCTTTTCTTTCTTCGTCGCTTACCAATCATTCTCTTGCCCTCTTGCCCCTGCGCAACCCTATCATCCTAATCTTTGCCGTCGTGGACGGCGTTGTCGTAAGCGATTATTAACGACAGCGCAAGCTCCGTAGTTATTGTACGCGCGTCCGTTTCGATTCTGTAAGCGTCGCCCCACGACAGCAATTCTTTTTCCGTTCGGACGAGCGTTTGCCCGCTCGGGTTTCTTATCGAGAAGCTGTAACCGAAAACGGTTCCCTCTACTTGAAGCGGGCCGTCGCCCGTGGTTATATCGAAATTTTGCCTGAAAGAAAACCGTTGTTTCATAACGGCAAGCGTATTACCCGAGGCAATATCGATAACCTCGTATTGCGGCAGCCACGAGAATACCTTGCGTACGATCCGCGTTACCGCCGCTTCTCCCTTAAACAGCGTAAATTCCTTAGGTATAGAAAAAAAACTGCCGGTCGAGCGGTAAAGCACGTTTTGATCCGCGTCAAAAAAATTAAATTTTTCCCCTATGGAAAAAACCTTTTGCTTCAGATAAAAGGTGCTAAACCCCTTGTCCCCGCCCTCCCCGCAGCTATTGCAGGCAAGCCGTTCGTCGTCCGAAATCATTACCGTTCCCCCTTGTATTTATTCACGTTTTATTCGACCCGCCCGCGTACTCCGAAATATTCCGCTCCCTTGCCGATATACTCCCGCCGTTTAGAAAAAACCGGGACCGGAGTGATCGTCACTTGGAATCTTGAACGCGCTTATTATTGTTTATAGCATTAAAGAAAGCGGTCAGCAGAGCCAAAGCAAGCTCGGGCGTTATCGAGCGCCCGTCAAAATTAATTTTGTAACCGTCGGAAAATACTCGTTCCGATTCCGCGCGGACAAGCGTCCGTCCGACGGAGTCCGTTATTGAAACACAACCGGAAAAAAACGTGCCCTCCATCTTCAGCGCCCCGCTGCCCGTAGTTACATCGAATTTTCCTCCTAGAGAAAAGCGGCTCTTCATATATGCAAACGTCTTGCCGGTGCCCGCGTCAATTATATTGTACTCCGTCCGCCTCGGCTTGGATTTACCCTCGATACGCATTACCGGCGTTTCTCCCTTATACATCGTTATTTCTAAAGGCGTAAACGCGTTTTCGCTGACGGTTCTGTAAATCGTGTTATGATAAGCGTCAAAAAACATGAATTTTTCTTCTCTATAATTAATCTGCTGCCTCAAGAAAAAATACATTGTGCTTCCCCTCCGTCACATTTCTCTCCTGTTCTCTATAGCCCGGGACAAGGTTACCTCGTCCGCGTACTCTAATTCGCTGCCTATCGATATGCCCTGCGCTATTCTCGTCGCCTTGACTCCGAGCGCCTTGAGCATTCTTGCGATATAGACCGCGGTCACCTCGCCCTGCACGCCCGTGCTTGTCGCGAGAATAACCTCCTTAACACTGCCGTCCGAAACCCTGCCGATAAGCTCCTTGATACGGATATCGTCGGGCGAACGGTTATCCATAGGGCTTATCGTTCCGTGCAAAACATGAAAAACGCCCTTGTAACCCGTAATTTTGCTCATGGCGACGACGTCCTTAGGCTCCTCGACGACGCAAATAACCGAGCCGTCGCACTTAGTACAAACGGCGCACGGGTCAACGTCGGTGAAGTTGCCGCAGACCGAGCAGAAACGCACCTTTTCGCGCGCCTCCTCTATAACCCTCACAAAATCCTTGACGTCGGCTTCGGGCATACCGATGACGGCGTACGCGTAGCGCATAGCCGTTTTTTGTCCCACGTTCGGGAGCTTAGAAAACCTGTTGATAAGCGCGGCTATCGGCTCGATATACGTTCTCATTACATCAACTGCGCATACGCGCCCATTTTCTCGTTATAAAGCTCCTCGGACTTGTTGAACGCGTCGTGGCACGCCGCGGAAATTAAATCCTCGAGCATCTCTACGTCGTCGGGGTCGACCGCCTCGGGCTTTATGCGCACGGCGAGTATCTTCTTTTTGCCGCTCATTACAACGGTGACAAGACCGCCCCCCGATACGCCCTCTATCTCCGCCGCCTCCAGCTCCGCCTGCGCGCGCTTCATGTCCTCCTGAAGCTTCTGCGCCTGCTTCATCATCTGCTGCATGTTCATTCCGCCGCCGCCGAACTTATTAAAATTTGCCATGTTTGTTACCTCCGTTATTTCCCGCGTACGCGGGTATTTTTTATGCCGTCAATTATACAACCTCTAAAATTCCGCCGCTCAACTCGCGCAGCTCCTTGATTATTTCCCCGTTAGGGTCTACGGGCGCGATATACCTGTGAGCGCGGAATTTAACGTTCCTGTCCGCCAAAATCCGCTCGAAAAACTCCGTTTTTTCGGTAAGCTTTTTGACGCCGTAATCGTCGTCCGCGCTTATATGCAGTACGCCGTTCTCCGCATATACCTCGGCAGCCTCCGACAAAATGCTGTATACTATATATTCCCTCTCGCGCCGCGCCGCTACCGCGAGAATACCGTTAAGCGCCGCTCCCGTACCGAAATCCTTCCCCGGGGTCGGCGCCGTTCGCGGCAAGGGGAGCGCGGTTTCCCCGGCGGCCGCTTGCGTTTGAGGCTCGGGCGCGCTTAACGTCTGCCGCTTAGCCTTGC
>JAITNT010000100.1 GCA_031290295.1 Clostridiales bacterium | reverse complement strand
GAAACATCTCTTCGCCGCTTACCAATCATTCAATTAGCCCTCTATTGTCATTGCGAGGAGCGTCAGCAATGTGGCAATCCAGACCCTCTTCGCCGCTTGCTAATATTCATTTGTCCGCTTTCTCTCTCCTTCCTTTCCCGCCGTGCCGCCCCCGCCTAGCGACCGCCGGAAATACCCGGAGAGAGGGCGCGCCGATAGAGCCTCCCGTAAAACTTAATTATTCAGTTGTCAATGTACACACGGAGTAACGCCCCCGAAACATAACAAAACGTTCGTTCGTAAACCACCGTACTCGCATTATATCATACCCGAACATGCGTTTGCAAGCGTTTTTGACAGAAATCGTAAAATATTTTTGCCAAATTTTACCAATTATCTGCGGACGGGAAGTGCCCCCGATTATTAACTATGAATTATTCAAAAACCCGCCTAAATGAACGCAGCCCGTATCAACGACGCTATTTGTCGGCTCCGAGAAAACCCCGGCAATTTTCGCAAGATACTTAATCATCGGTTCTCGGGCATGTTTTTTCATTTGCATTGACGGATAATTTATGCTACAATAACTAAAAGGTGGCGTATATAGCAAATGCAGTCTAAGATTTCAAGCTCCAACAATACCCAAGCGACGGGTTTTTCGCAGACGATTATCAGAACCGCCGCGATTACCCTTGCGGCGACTTTGGTTATTTGTGCCGCCGCGGTTACTATATTGATTTTTGCGTCGCCCAAAGCGGCGTTTTTTTTATCGGACAAGGTCAAAAGCTACAACGGAATGGTCTGGGCGAGAGAGAGGGCGTTCGAGCGCGCCGAAAGCGACTATAATAAGTCGGGCGGCGCGGAGGACTACGGTACGTATATTTCCGCTCTAAGCGACGCGGTGAATATAACCGTAGAGAGCTTCGACCATTATTTGGACAATAAGGACGACAAGCGCGCCGCAAGCGTCGCGGACAAGCTCGTCAAATACTCGGATATGTATCTCGGCGACGCCGGACGCGCGGGCTTCGAGACCGATTATAACCGGGCGGCGCTTTTGGCGGCGCCGCGCGAGCTTCACCCGTATATAAATAATTATTCCTCGTATATCGCTAACGCGAGAATGCGCGCCTTTCTTTTTCTCGGACGCGATACCGACGGGTACGGCTATCTCGGACAGCCGTATATCGCCGCGATAAACGACGGGCTTTCCCTTACCGAAATAGCCGACGGATTTTTTATTAACGGCGCGTACGGCGCGGCGATTGAGTACAAGCTCAAAGCCGCCGGCGTGACGTTCTCCGGCAACGGTATTACCGAATACGGCGATATAGCCGGGCTTGCTGGGCTTATGGAAGCGGTTGAGAATATGAAGCCGGCTTATTTTGCCGCGTCGGATAAGCTCGCAGCTTTGCTGGATTCGTCGCCGTACTCGTCGCTTAGCGGGGCGCAGCTGTTGACCGCGTGCGAGCTTGCGCGCATGATGGCGCTTGACACGCATAACAGTTATTTGCTGGCGGCGGCCTCGGGCGCGGATTATCTCGGGTGGTTGACCGTGTCTAATGACTGGTTAGGCAGATTTAACGACCTGCTCGACGCGTATATGGCGTGATTAAACGGATAATTTTTTTTGTGAGGTACTGATAAATGAGAAAATTCAAAGACGGGCTGACTTTTGACGACGTGTTGCTTGTTCCGCAGGCATCCGACGTGCTTCCTAAGGATGCTGATTTGACCACAAGGCTGTCCAAGGACTTGCATTTGAGTATTCCGTTACTGTCCGCCGCTATGGATACCGTGACGGAGTACAAGCTCGCGATAGCTATGGCGCGCGAGGGCGGGCTCGGAATTATCCACAAAAATCTTTCGATTGACGCGCAAGCCGAGCACGTGGACAAGGTTAAACGCAGCGAGCACGGCGTTATTACCGATCCGTTCTTTTTGTCGCCAGATAATTATGTTTCCGACGCGCTCGCGCTTATGGAAAAATATAAAATCAGCGGCGTTCCGATTACGCGCGGCGGCAAGCTCGTCGGTATTTTAACTAACCGTGATTTAAGGTTTGAAACGAATTTTAATCAGCCTATAGAGAACGTCATGACGAGAGAAAATCTCGTTACCGCACCTGTAGGTACGACTCTCGATCAGGCGCGTTCTATTCTCGGCAAGCACCGCATCGAGAAGCTGCCTATCGTCGATAAGGATTTCAGGCTAAAGGGACTCATCACCATTAAGGACATAGAAAAAGCCGTCAAATATCCGTCCTCCGCAAAAGACAAAAACGGGCGCTTGCTCGTCGCCGCCGCAATAGGCGCGGGGTCGGACGCTATCGACAGGGCAAGGGCGCTCATTGCCGCGCGCGTCGACGCGATAGCCGTCGATACGGCGCACGGTTTCCACAAAAACGAGCTCGATACGGTGGCGCGCGATCGCGAGGCGTTACCGGATATTACCCTTATCGCGGGCAACATCGCTACCGCCGCCGCCGCAAAGGCGCTGTTCGAGCGCGGCGCGGACTGCGTTAAGGTCGGCATGGGTCCCGGCTCGATTTGCACTACGCGCGTTATCGCCGGTATAGGCGTGCCGCAGATTACCGCGATAATGGACTGCGCCGAGGAGGCCGATAAGGTCGGCAAAACTATCGTTGCGGACGGCGGCGTCAAATTCTCGGGCGACGTCGCCAAGGCTATAGGCGCGGGCGCGCACGCCGTCATGATAGGCAGCCTGTTCGCGGGCACGACGGAAAGCCCCGGGGAGCTTGAAATTTTTCAAGGGCGCAGCTTCAAGACGTACAGAGGCATGGGCAGTATAAGCGCGATGCAGGCCGGCAGCAAGGACAGATACTTTCAGGACGGCGCAAGTCCCGACAAGCTTGTTCCCGAGGGCGTCGAAGGACGCGTGCCTTACAGAGGCGCGCTTTCCGAAATGGTCTTTCAGCTTATAGGCGGCTTGCGTTCGGGCATGGGTTATTGCGGCAAGCCTAATATAGAAAAGCTGCGCACTACCGCGGAGTTCATCAAGATTACTACCGCGTCGCTTATAGAAAGCCACCCC
>JAITNT010000056.1 GCA_031290295.1 Clostridiales bacterium | reverse complement strand
CTGTCGGTATCCAACTCCACGCTGGACGGCACGGTAATAGTAATTTCTCACGCCGATAACGTCAGAACCGTCTATATGTCCCTCGCCGAAGCCGTAAACGTAACCGTCGGGCAAACCGTAACCCGCGGAACCGTAATCGGCACGGTAAGCGACACCATGCTGCGCGAGGTCGCCGACGGTCCGCATCTGCACTTCGAGGTAACGGTAAACGGGGCTCATGTTAATCCCGCGGATTATATCGACATTATCGAAAAGTAAGGCGCAACCGTCATATTTAGGAATCAGGCAAGAAAAAGGTGATTTCGCCGCGTTGTGTACCTAAAAGTACGCGCCGCTCCGAAAACACCTTTTCCCTTGCCTGATAGCGCGGGCGGGGGCGAAAGCCTTTTCACAAACAAGTCTGATGACGGCAAAAGTTTTTGTGGGCGCGCATCTGTTACCGTCCCCGTCCGGCTTGCAAGCGGCGTCATGGTCGCCTTCAAGCCGGTTTACTTTTTTTTTATAGTGTGTTATAATATTATTCACATACCAAAAAAAAGGAAGAAGAAAATGCCCGTTAAGCTGCCCAAAAACTTGCCGGCGTATGCGTCGCTGGAAAAAGAAAACGTATTCGTAATGTCCTACGACCGTGCCGCGCGGCAGGACATTCGCCCGCTCAAGGTGCTTATCCTCAACCTCATGCCCACAAAGGAGGTTACGGAAACGCAGCTTTTGCGGCTTTTGGGCAATTCGCCGTTACAGTCGGAAATTACCCTTTTGCGCACCGCAAGCTATGAGGCGACGAATACTGCGGCGGAGCATTTAAGCGCGTTTTACAAGACGTTCGACGAGGTTAAAGCGCAAAGATTCGACGCCTGCGTGATAACCGGCGCGCCCGTGGAGCATTTGGATTTTGAGGACGTGACGTACTGGACGGAGCTTACAAAAATTCTCGACTGGGCGGACACGAACGTGTTCTCCACGCTGTACATTTGCTGGGCGGCGCAGGCGGGGCTGTTCTATCAGTACGGGCTTGCCAAGCGCCCTATGTCGCAAAAGGTCTCCGGCGTGTTCCGGCATACGCTTGTAAAAAAATGCAGTCCGCTGCTCCGCGGCTTCGACGACGAATTTTGGGCGCCGCACTCTCGGAACACCGAGGTTTTGCGCGGGGACGTTCTGGCGTGCGCCGAACTCGACCTGCTTGCGGAGTCCGCCGAGGCGGGCGTGTACGTCGCGGCAAGCAAGGACCTGCGCCGCGTGTTCGTGACGGGGCACAGCGAATACGACGCGGAAACGCTGCATTTGGAATACGTCCGCGACGCTTCCAAGGGCTTAAACGTCCCGCCCCCGAAAAACTACTATCTGCGCGGCGAAACGGGAGCAATCCCGCCCATCTTTTGGCGCGCGCACGCCATGCTGCTGTTCAACAACTGGCTGAACTACTGCGTGTATCAGGAAACGCCGTACGATTATGTTATTTAGCGAGCTTTCCGCATAAATTCCGATAGATGTTTCCGTGACGGCAAGAAGGGGCAAAGAACGAACGATGAGCAAAAGAACGATCCTTTTTATCGCTATATTTTATGTAGTTTGCTTAATGTTTCGCATTTTTGAAATATTAGTAATTCGCACGGACCAAAGCGTTATCGGAGAGGCGTTTATACACAAACTGCTCGGCTTTGCGGCATTAGGCGTCGCGCTCTGTATTCTGCGGCTCAGATGGAGGGATATAGGCTTCGTTAAGTCTAAATTTTGGCGCGGAATGCTGCACGGAGGGCTGCTCGGCGCAGGCGTATTCGTCGTAGCGTACGGCGTGGAAATATTGTTGACTAAAAGCGCAACGCTGCAATTTTATGTTACGAGTTACGACCCGACGGGCAACGGCGTAATGCAAGACGGGCTGCCGTTCGTCGGGATTTGCATTATCGGAAACGTTGTCAACGTCGCCATGGAGGACGGCGTATTCAGAGGGCTGTTTATGTTGTCCGGCGAACGCAAACATTCGTGGTTCAAGGCTATGATATTTTCCTCTGTTTTATTCGGAATATGGCACGGGATTATGCCGTTACGCAATTTTTTGGACGGCGTACAGAGCGGCGGCGAAGCGGTGACGAACGCGGTTATGCTGATTGCCGTCAGCTTTGTTTTCGGCGCGGAGTTATGTATGCTGTGCAAAATCGAGGGCGGTCTTTGGGCGGGAATGACGCTTCACTTGATCAACAACGCAAGCGTAAATCTACTGCACGTCGCGGGCGCGGACGGTGTCGACGGGCTTCAAACTATGCGTATCGCTATCGCGCAAGCGTTAGCGTTTACGGCGATATTGATAGCCTTTATTGCGAAAAGAAAAAGAACGGAATGACGTTTATCTCGTGGTTTTAATCGCGTTACTATCCTTGCGGCGTTTCCTTAATAAGGCCTTTCCAGAGTAATCCGTCCTAATTTCCCTTTACGGAAGTCGTCTATAAAGGCGGCGGCGGCGCGGTCGGAGTCGGGTACCGCCCCGAGTTTAATGCAGCCGAGGGCGGCGGCAATGCGTTCGAGGTCCTGCAAGGGGCTTCCGCAGGGCGTAACGCCGTAGCGACCGGCGACAGCGTCAGGCGCGAGGACGGCAAGCTCGGCAAGCAGGGCGCAGGCAAGCTCGGACGCGTCGGTAACGGTGTCGTTTATCCCACCGACGTAGGCGGCGTGGCGGGCGGACAGCTGGGACTCGAATTTTGTCGGCAACGCCCCGGGCATATCTAAGAGGTCGATTTTATCCTCCACACGCACCCATTGCTTGCCGCGGGTAACTCCCGGGCGGTCGCCCACGGCGGCGCGGCGCGCGCCCGCAAGGCTGTTGATAACGGTGGACTTGCCGGTGTTCGGAATGCCGATTACCATAGTTTTCGGAGTATAATTAAGTCCTTTCTCCCGTCGGCGGGCGATTTTGTCCGCCGCGAGAGCGGTAATTTCTTTTAGAATCGCGTGCTTGAATTTTGACATTGTCGCCGTAACGCTGAGGGCGGCGGCGGGGCGCAACCGCCGTTCCCACGCAAGGCTCGCGGCGGGGTCGGCGAGGTCGGCTTTATTGAGGAGATACAGCACGGGCTTAACGCCTATCGCCTTGGCGAACGCCGGATTAAGGCAGGTATCGGGAATACGCGCGTCCAGAACGTATATTATAACGTCCGCCAGCCGCATATTCTCGTCGATGAGGCGCATGGTCTTTGCCATGTGCCCAGGAAACCATTGGATATTTCTGCCGTCGCTCATATAACGCATTATAGCATAAGGGCGTCGTTTTTGCAATAGACTTAATAAGTAATTATAAATTATAAATGATAAATTGCGGATAAGGAAAAATCTCTTGCCCGCCGATCGTTGAATAAGCGCGCGATACTCGGCAAGATTAGCCTTAAAGCTACAATATCCCAGTTAATCCGTGAATTGTGGCGGGGTATAATCGGGCTATGAGCTTGGAAGCCGCCATAAATAAATATTTGTTGTCCCTGCATATTTTGCCCACGTTAAAGGGGTATCAATATTTGCGCGAGGCGATAAGGCTGGTAGTCACCGAAAATCTTACCTTCGCCTGGTTTAAGTCC
>JAITNT010000033.1 GCA_031290295.1 Clostridiales bacterium | reverse complement strand
CCAAAATGTCGATGTTGGGGAAGTTAAGACACGCCTCGCATTTACAGCAGGGCGAACCCGTCTTACTCTCCGTACAGTTAACAGCTCGCGCAAAAACCTTGGCGGCGGTGGTTTTACCCGTGCCGCGGCTGCCCGAAAACAAGTATGCGTGACCGATTTTGCCCGTCTTAATCTGATTCATCAGCGTGCGCGTAACATGCTCCTGCCCGATGATTTCCTCAAAAACCTGCGGCCGATATCTGCGGTAAAGCGCTTTATGTGCCACTTTTGTCCTCCCTTAGCTTCTTCTTTATTCTTGTAAGCGTATTGTCTACGGATTTTTCGTCCTTGTTAAGTCCGCCCGCTATTTCGCCGTAGGACAGTCCGTCAAGATAAAGAAAAAGCGTTTGCTTCTCGAGCGCGGTAAGCTTATCCTCGATCTTTTTTTGCCGGGCGCCGACCCTTTCCTTCTCCAGAAGCGCGGTAAGCGGATCGTTATCCGGAAGCGCGCCCTCCGCTCCGTCCTCGGTTTCGTCGTCTATCGGCGCCGCGTCGTTAAGCGGCTTGTTCTTCTGCCTGCCGGCTTTCTTCACCGCGGAAATAATACGGCGGTTCACGCATAATTGTGCAAACGTATAAAAGCTTGCGCTTTTGCTCCCGTCGTAGTCGCGTATCGCAGACCACAGCCCTATCATGCCCACCTGTATAAGATCCTCGACGTCGCCGCCCGCCAAAAAATACGAGCGGGCGCAGCTCTTGACAAGCGTGCGGTAATCGTTAAGCAGCCGGTCCTCCGCGCTCTTATCGCCCGCCCGGGCGCGGGCGAGCAGCTCATTCAGTTCTTTGTCTGACAGCTTCATATATCACCGCTCCGCAAGCAACCGAGGCGTTAAGCGAATTTACCTGCCCGAACATAGGCAGGCTTACCACGCCGTCGCAAAGCTCGCGCGTGAGCTTCTTAACGCCCGAGGCCTCGCCGCCTATAACGATTGCGAGCGCGCCCTTAAGATTAGCCTTATAAACGCTCTCGCCGGCGGCGTCCGCGGCAAAAACAAAAACGTTCCGCTCCTTCAAATACCGTACCGTATCGTTAATGTTGGTAACGCGGGCGACCCTCATATACGCCGCCGCCCCCGCCGAAACGCGTATTACCGTTTCGTTGACGTTAACCGAGCGGCGCTCCGGAATAATAACCCCGTGCACCCCGCCGCACTCCGTCACTCTCAGCACGCTGCCGAGGTTATGCGGATCCTCTACGCCGTCGAGTATTACCAAAAACGGCGGCTCGCCCTTGCCGCGGGCGTACTCCAGAATATCGTCCACGGAGCAATACTTAAAGTCGGTTATGTCCGCGATAAAGCCCTGATGCCTGCCGCCCGCGCTCTCGCGGTCGAGCGCGGCAGGCTCCATAAACTGAATTTTGATGCCCCGCGACTTTGCCGCGGCGATAATCCTGTTAGCGCCCGCGTCCTTTAGCTCCTTAGAAACGACAAGCCTGTCTATCGTCGTCCCCGCGTTTATCGCCTCCGAAACGGAATTGCGTCCCTCTATCTTCATAAATTTTTTACTCCTTCCAAAAGCTTCGCGTGTCGGGCGCGCACCCCTTCGGCGTTGCCGCACGACATTTTACCCTCCGAGCAGACGCCTCCGCAGCATGAGGGTCCCGCCGTCTTAAACAGCGAGGGCGCAACCCGTATAACCTCCCCGAGCATACGCCACGCGACCTCGCGTATCTCCCACTGCGCGCGGTTGCAGCACCTGAGCCCGAAGAAATGCAACAGCTCGCGCGCGTTCATCGTGACTATCATTTTGGTTTCGGCGGCGTTTGGGAGCACAAAGCGCGCGTCCTCGTTAGACCTTTCGCCCGAGCCCAACAACGCCTGCCACTCAAGATACCACGCCCGCGCCTGCTCCATTTGCGCGTGAAACCTCTCCGCCGCGTCCGCCCCTAGAGCCTCGACGGCGGGCGGTATTATGTAGTTAAAGGACTTGTCCGCGCCGACATAACGCTGGCTTTTCACGGAAAAGCTCGCAACGCGGTGGCGGGTTATTTGAGCGAGCAGCGCGCGTGAGACGCCCTCGAGCGCAAAGGTGAAGCTTGCGTGCTCTATAGGCGACAGATGTCCGAGCCGCACGAGCATCTCTATGAACTTGTTAACGTCGGATTTTGACACGCCGTCATAAAGCCCCGAAATATCGGCGTCCGAATAACAAAGCTTAGCGGCGACAGCCACGGCTTTTTCGGGGTCGGGGGTATAGGCGATCAGCTCGACGTGCGGTTTGACCGCCCGGGTATTCGTATCGTGCATGCTCTAAGTGTTCTCCGTTTCAAAAATTATTTTCATCAGCTCTCCGAGCCTTTCCGCGCCGCCCGTCATGTAGTAGTAGCCGACTACGGCTTCTAGGGACGTGGATTTTTTGTACTCGGCAAGACTCGCGTTCTTGGCGGGGGTATTTGAATCCGCGTTGCGCGCGCGCCGCATAAGGTCAAGCTCGAACCCGTTAAGAAACGGCTTAATCCTGTCCACTATCCGCGCCTGCGAAACCGCGCTCACGTACGCCGTGGCCTTGAGGTGTAACGCGCCGCTTTTTTGCATGCTTGCGGCGGCAAGCCGCGCCCTGGTCTCTAAATGGAAATAAGCGTCGCCCACGAACGCCAAAACGCCTACATTCATTTTAGCCGCCTCGGCTTCCGTCAAACGCACATTTTCCATAAGCTACATTATATCATAACCGAACGCGACAAGCAAGCGAACGGCAAAGTCCGGGGCGGACAAATAGCGTCGTTACGCCACGCATTGCAAGCCGGCCAAACGTGAATCGGCGCTGCGACAAGCCGCCCTCTACGGGCGACTGTCTTGCTTAATCCGATTCAGTCGGACTTAAAGAGTTTTAGTCTATCCGGGTGTGCATAGGGTACTCGTTACTGCGCATGGTCATGCCGCTCGCGCGCTTCGCGTGGCGCTCGCTTGCGGTACGACTCACCTTGTCCACCCGTACCGAATACGAATAAAACCCTATCAATGTCATGTTGAGCGTAGTCGAAACATCTCTTCGCATCTTTTAACGCCCCATACAATTCTGTTATCCTCTTTCCCCCCCCCTGTTTTTTCCGCGCCCGTAAATCCCCGCCCGATTCCGACCGCATACACAGTCTACCATACTGAACATATGTTTGTCAAGGCCGTTTGACAAAAATCGCAAAATATTTTTTGCCAAATTTTACCAATTATTCAAGCCGTTGCCCGCGGCGGTTTTAGATTATTTTTAGAATATCGTTAAAAATCAGGACGGTTTTCCCGAGCCGCTTATCGGTATGATAATGCCCGACATACCAACCGTCATATTCGGTTTCTTCCAACAGCCCCGTTATTTTCTCGCTTTCCTCGTTCACAAGGAATCTCGCGCTTTTCTCTTTAGAAGATATCGCTTGTAAAATTTTCACCGGCGCGCAATGCGTGACAATAATATTCACCTTACCGTCGCAGCGCGCTAAATTTCTCTTTCCTTCCTCTACGTCCTCCGCGCCGATTATTTCCTGCGGCTGCCAAGCTATGCCGTCCTCCCGTATCCTTTTGTTTTGCGTCGCATTGCCTCCCATAGTAAAAATTTTTTTGCCTTCGATTTCAAAGACCTGCCCGCGCATAAGGTGATAAATCCGATCGCTGATTTTATGGATATTACCGCCCTTCCACTCCTCCGCCGGCAATGAATCCAGGAAGTCAAAATTTTCATGGTTTCCGTCGATAAACAAAATAATCCCGGGCCATATCCCCCCGTAACGGTAAAGCATTTCCGCATCGTCCCTGCCTATGCCGAAATCGCCGCAAATAATCAACGCGTCCTCTTTTTTCACCCTTGTGTTCCGGCAAAAATCAATCACTCTCCGTATGCCCTTAAGTCTATGCACGTCTCCCGTAATATAAACGGCGCTCACCCCAAAAATATCCTCCTTGTGTTTTTCTTTCCCGCATGTTTTTTAGAACGGCTCCCCGCACCCGCACGGTGTCAAGCCTTTGTTTTACGCTATCCCCGAATTCGCTCCCGAGTATGCGCTTGATATGCTGAAATAATAATACCGCGTCGCTATTTTTGTAGTTGTTGCCGCATAACCCTCGGCATTCTCGTAAGAACGTATGAATATGACTCGTCGCACATCCGCAAAAGAACCCCGTCCGGAACGGAACCGTCTATTGCAGCCGTGTTCATATAGGGTTGTATTATCGGCGGGCAATGCCACCCGCGCACTACCTTTCCCGCATATAATTCGCGATATAAAAGCCCGTTTTCAAAGGTGCAATTGAACGTGACCCTCGGCTCGCCTTTTAGCTCGAACAACTGCACAAAAATGCGCCCCGCTTTTTGCTCGGGGGCTTTCACTTTTATGACCGGATAATCTATTCCAAAAGGAAAGTCCAAATATGCGCCGTTTTTTGTTAAGGCGTAATCTAGGATTGCTTGCGGTGTCATAATGCTATTATTATATCAAACGACACGCCGTTTGTCTATTTTTTGCGGCAGCGCGTTTCGATATATTGCTTCAACCTGTCGGTGAAGTCTATTCGCCCTATCCGTCCTTAGCGAGGCGCTGGCGCGCCGCGGCAATCCGGTTTAATTTATCCTCTTTTCCCCCTCTTCGCCGCTTACCAATCATTCTCTTTGTCCTCTTCCCCGGCTCCCGGTAAAGAAAGTCCGCGGCTTGCCCGCTCCCTTGCTCTCCTATTCCTTGCTTTTTTTCGGCGTATGAGTATAATTATTTATAGAGTTTTTACGAAGCTCTTAAACAAAGAACCCCTCGGACGTGTCGGTGCGCGCCCGACAAATATTTCGGAGGTTACAGCATGAGGACGTTGATTTCAGATTTATTAAAAAATTATGCGCGGCTTGGCGGCAAAAGGGTTACCGTTTGCGGGTGGCTGCGGACGGTGCGGGACAACAAGGCGTTCGCTTTTCTCGAATTGAACGACGGGACGGCTCTTAAATCGGTTCAGATAGTGGCGACGGAGGGGCTTACGAATTTCGCGGAGGTCGTCAAGCTTAACGCGGGCGCCGCCGTAACCGTTGACGGCGCCGTCGCGCTTACGCCGGAAAACAAACAACCCTTCGAGGTGCAAGCGGAGTACGTCCGAATCGAGGGCGTTTCTCCGCCGGAATACCCGTTGCAGAAAAAACGCCACTCTCTCGAATTCTTACGGGAAATAGCCTATTTACGTCCGCGCACAAACACCTTTAACGCGGTATTCAGAGTGCGCTCGGTCTGCGCGCAGGCGATACACCGGTTTTTTGCGGCGCGGCGGTTCGTATACGTGCATACGCCGATAATAACGGGCAGCGACTGCGAGGGCGCGGGCGAAATGTTCCGCGTAACTACCCTCGGTCCCGGCAAAGCGCCCGAGCTGCCCGGCGGCGGCGCGGATTTTAAGCGGGATTTTTTCGGGAAGCCCGCCGCGCTCACCGTTTCGGGACAGTTAAACGCCGAAAGCTACGCTATGGCGTTCAGCAACGTGTACACCTTCGGACCGACGTTCCGCGCGGAAAATTCCAACACGAGCCGTCACGCCGCCGAATTTTGGATGATCGAGCCGGAAATAGCCTTTGCCGACCTTAACGACGATATGGCGCTTGCCGAAAGCATGATAAAATATATAATAAAAGCCGTCCTCAGGGAATGCCCCGACGAAACGGAATTTTTTAATCAATTCATAGACAATACCCTGCTCGGGCGGCTTAACGCCGTGCTCAAAAACAAATTCGGAGCGGTAACCTACACCGAGGCGGTAGACCTGCTGTTAAGGTCAGGTGAAAAATTCGAGTACCCCGTAAAATGGGGCGTCGATCTGCAATCCGAGCACGAGCGTTACATCACCGAAATGGTGTTCGGCAAGCCCGTTTTTCTCATAGACTACCCCAAGGAAATCAAGGCGTTCTATATGCGCGCCAACGACGATAACCGCACGGTCGCGGCTATGGATTTGCTCGTTCCCTCCGTGGGCGAGCTTATCGGCGGTTCGCAGCGCGAGGAGCGCGGGGAACGCTTGCTTGCCCGCATAAAGGAAATGAACATGAACCCGGCTGATTACGACTGGTATCTGAACCTGCGCAAATTCGGCGGCGTCCGCCACGCGGGCTTCGGCATGGGCTTCGAGCGGCTTATAATGTACATGACGGGCATGTCGAATATCAGGGACGTGATTCCCTTTCCCCGCACCGCGGGCAATTTGGAGTATTAAATTTTTCTAATCTTTTCTCATGATTATTTAATTTGATATTAAAAATAATTATATTGCTTTATTCCGCATAATGTAGTACAATGATACCGTAAGATTATGCGGGTTCGCATAGCTTTGTACAAAGCGGCAAGGAGGTAAAGCAAAATGTGGTGGACTAACCTGAATCTGTTTCAACAGATTTTCTTTTGTATCGGCGCGCCCTCGGCGTTAGTACTGGTACTGCAAACGATTCTCGTTTTGGTAGGAATCGGTCACGACAGCGACGCGGACGCGGGCTTTGACGCGGAAATGGACGGCGATATCGGTACCGGTATAACGGGCGACACCGCGCATTCCGGCTTGGGAATGTTCTCGGTGCGCGGAATCTTTGCCTTTCTGACGGTCGCGGGCTTTATGGGCTTTTGGCTCGGCGAGTATCATCCGGCTTTTCATTACGCGTGGAGCGCGGTTATATCGGCGGCGGTCGGCTTTCTGGCGATGGCGGGGATTTATTTCCTCACGCGTTCTCTTATGAAGCTGCAGGAGCAGGGCAACATCAGCCTTAATAACGCGATCGGTCATACGGGCAAGGTTTACATCCCTATCCCCGCCTCAAGAAGCGGAATCGGCAA
>JAITNT010000220.1 GCA_031290295.1 Clostridiales bacterium | reverse complement strand
TTAAGGATTACGAAAAATGCGCCGAGCTGCTGCGCGCTGCACGCGGATAAACGAGCCGAAACGACTCCCCTTAACTTAACGACCGCCGAATCCGGTTTCGCCCTAAACGCGGCGCAATTTCGGCTCTTTTTACACGGTTATATCACTTATACTTTTGAAATATCACATAAATCAAAATTATAATTATTATCAATAATAAACCGACGTTATTTATATATAATTTATGCATAATAGTTTGGCGGAATATTCATACTATTCCATGTTAATGTGCAAAATAATTTAACATGGCACGGAGGAAAAATAATGAAAGCTACCGGAATTGTCCGAAGAATTGACGAACTGGGTCGTGTCGTCATCCCTAAGGAAATAAGACGAACCATGAAAATACGCGAGGGTGACCCGCTCGAAATCTTTACCGACCGCGAGGGCGAGTTGATATTCAAGAAGTATTCGCCAACCAAGGAGATATCCGCTTTTGCGGACAGAGTCGCGGATGCTCTGTCCGAAAGTATAGGGTTACCCGTTATCATAACGGACAAAGACGTCATTGTCGCCGCAAGCGGTATTTCCAAAAAGGAATACATAGACTTGCCTATTTCTGAAAAGCTCGAACGCTGTATCGACACGCGCAAGGCTGTAGTTAACAAGCAAAAGGATACTATTCCGATTAAATCCGAGGATTCGACCGCGTACACCGCGCAGGCTATCGCGCCGATACTTGCCGGCGGCGACCTTTACGGCAGCGTAACTATCCTCTCGAAAGAGTTGAACGCGTCGTTCAGCGAAAACGAGCTGAAGCTTGCAAAGGTAACGGCGGGCATTTTGGGCACGCAGTTGTTTTAGACCGACCAAGCGTGAATAATCCGCCCGGACGCGAATGCGAAAAAGCGAGACGCAGCAGCCGCTAAGGCGGCGGAGCGAGCGCGCATTCGCGTCCGGGCTAGCGGCGATAGAGTTTCGACAAGCTCAGAATGACAGAGAGGGCTAGTTTTGTTTGTATTGTTTACGGTTAATGCAATGTGTACGGTTTACAATGTCATGTGCGGGCGACCGGGGGGCGGTCGCCTCTACTAGTCTGTCCCGACTAAGCATTTACACAATTATTTTTGGATAGAGGGATTTAAGTTTAATTCTAGCGTTGTGCGATGTAAATTGCCAATTTACACTTTTTTGTAGAGAATTTCTTGTATTAAACCAAGCGATTAAGTCCTTGTCTAATTCTTCTATTTTCGCAATGCGTCTTTCCTCTAAGCATTGTCAAGCTTTAATATTGTATTGAGAGCTAGGACGGACTACTACAGCCCGCACCTGTCGGCGTTTTCTCTTTTTTTGCGAAACTGCAAAGAGAAACAGCTCCTTGCCGCTCCGTCCTCACACCGCGCACGCCCTGCAAAACTCCCCCGCATACTCCGTCATTTTAGCGATTTCCTCGGGCGACGGATTGAAATTGACCTTAAGCCCCTCGCCTACGACCTTCAGGTGTACCGCGTTAAGCCTTGCGATTATTGCGGGAACGGCCTCGCCGCTCCAGCCGTACGAGCCGAACACGCCTATCGGCTTTTTTTGCGAATTAATAACGTCCACTCGGGCAAGCAGCTCCCAAACGGGCGGCACGGCGTCGCGGTTAAGCGTGGGCGAGCCTACCAAAAAGCCGTCCGAGCCGTTCATAATTTCCGCAAGCCTCGCAATGTCGTGCTCGATTATATCGTACGCCTCCGTTTCGGCGTCCGGAAAGCTCTTCCTTATTTCGTCGACGGCGGCGTACGCGAGCTTGCGCGTGTAACCGTACGCGCTGCAATAAAACACCGGCAGCCGTTTCGCGCCGCGTACGGCGGAGCGGCTCCATTCGGCGTACCCTTCGAGCGCGCAGCCCAGCCGTCCGCCCGCCGTAAGCACGGGACCGTGGCTTGTGCAAACGGTATCGAATTTAAGCGCGTTCAGCTTGTCGAGCCCCGCGCGTACAAACGGCGCGAACGGCGACATAATGCACCCGTAATAATACTTTAACGCCGCTTTATACCCCTCGGGGTCGCCTACCGCGGTATCGATTACGTTCGGCTCGCAATAATGCGCGCCCAAAAAGTCGCATGTAAACACCGCCGCAAGCTCCGGACAATAGGTGAACATCGTATCCGGCCAATGCAAAAACGGCGCGGTAACGAACCTCAGCTCAAGCCCGCCGAGCGAAACGGAATCCCCGTCCTTAACGACGGTGTACTCGAGCTTCGCGTCGTTGGTAATCGCCTTGAGATAAACCGAAGCCGCGCGCGTACAAACGATCTTAGCGTTTTTACACCTGTCCGCAAGCAACGCTAACGCGCCGCTGTGATCAGGCTCGGTGTGGTTAAGGATAATATAATCTATATCCCCGAGCGCGGCGACCTCGGCGATATTCGCCGCGTATTCCTCAAAAAAGCTGTGGTGACAGGTATCGATAAGCGCGGTTTTTTCGCCCTTAACGACGTAAGCGTTATACGACGTCCCGCCCTCCGTCCTCATAACTATATCAAAAACCTCGAGCGTAGGATTCAAAACCCCCACCGAGTACAGTCCGTCTTTAATTCTGAAATGCGCCATTAGCTCCCGTCCGCCTTTATCCTTTTAGTTGTATCTAATAATACCCCCTTTTTTGCCTTTAGTCAACTATGCGGAGGAAACCGACCAAACGTGAATCGGCGCTGCGCAGCGGCTAACGCCTTTGCTTGCTTAATCCGATTCAGTCGGACTTTTGCCGCCCGGACGCGAATGCGCGCAAGGGAACCGACCAAGCGTGAATCGGCGCTGCGCTACGGCTAGCGCCTTGCTTGCTTAATCCGATTCAGTCGGACTTTTGCCGCCCATACGCGAATGCGCGCAAGGAAACCGACCAAGCGTGAATCGGCGCTGCGCTGCGGCTAGCGCCTTGCTTGCTTAATCCGATTCAGTCGGACTTCCAACGGGGTCGCTCCGCAAAAGTGCGATTTTGCTGCGCTCCAAGTTAATTGCATTATCGCCGTTCTTCCGTACGCAATACCATTAAAACCCTATCCATGTCAATGCTATCGCGTAGTCGAAACATCTCTTCGCCGCTAATCCGCGATAGACGCGAATGCGCGCTCGCTCCGCCGCCTTTGCGGCGGCTTCGTCTCGCTTCTTCGCATTCGGGCGGACTTCAACGGCATAGTCTTATCCGGGTGTGTACCGTAGCACGTTACTCGCGTGGTCATTCCGCTCGCTTGTGCTCGCTAGCGGTACGGGTTCTCCTTGTTCTTCCGCACCCGATGCAATCAAAACCCTATCCGTCATTGCGAACGAGGCGTAGCCGATGTGTGGCAATCCAGACCCTCTTCGCCGCGTCCTCTGCCCCGCCGCGATAAGCTAATACAGCGTCTTTTCCGTTATCTCTCCCGCCATGGTTTGATAAACCGCCCTTGCCTTATCGAACACAAGGGTGACAAGCTTATCCTCTCTGTCGGCGTAAATCTGCCGCAGAATCGGCGCCTCCGTAAAGTACCTTTCCCGCGCCGCCTTTGTTTCGTCCGCGTATACCGTGCCTATAATTCTCAAAAAAGTACCGTCCCCGGCGGTCGCGCAAACCTCTACGTTAGGGTTAGCTTTGATTTGATTATAGACGACCTTGCCGCTGCCCGTAGCCATACAAAGCTTGCCGCCTATATCCGCCATAATACCGAACGGCCTGACGTGCGGAATATTTGCCGCGTCCGTCGTGGCGACATAAAACGTCTTGCAGTCTTGCAGGAACTTAATTGCGTCTTTCATAAATAATTTTTCTCCTATACTTTTGTTTTATCGGCAGAGTTGTCAAAGAATGCTCCGCAGTTTTTTGCGGGCGTGTTTTGCAATAGTCCTATCGCCGCGCGCCCGGCGCGGTCTTAACCCGCAAACCGTTGATTAAGCTGTCCTATCGCGTATATTTGCTCGGGCGTAAGCTGGTCTTTCGGAACAAGCTCAAAATATTCGACGTCCTGCGACCCGAACCGTTCCGTGCTGGGCACCTTAACGGTGTTCGACAGATTGTGCGAATCGACCACGATATAATGCCCCTTAAAAATTGAATTAAACCGGTCGTAATAAACGTCGACAAACATGTCGGGATGCAACCTGAATTTAATTTTCCTTACAAACTTAAAGTCACCTGTCATAAAAAACTCCTTTTTTGACGAATCGGGGATATCCTCTCGCATGCGCCCGTCAACTGCCGTTAGCCTTGTTACGGAGCTGCCCGCGGTTTTAACAAGTCTATTATAATTTTATGATACC
Source organism: Clostridiales bacterium (assembly GCA_031290295.1). Classification (GTDB taxonomy): domain Bacteria; phylum Bacillota; class Clostridia; order Christensenellales; family DUVY01; genus JAITNT01. The sequence continues at coordinate 494 of JAITNT010000220.1, read as the reverse complement.
ACCTTCCGCGCGGTTTGTCAAGAAATGTATGAATTTCCTCCTATATTTATGCGGTTAAACCTTCCGTTTGCCGCCCCGTTTTTGTTGCATATTCCTCAAAACGGGAGTATACTCCCCCTTATGGCAAAAATTACAGATTTAACGGTGGGCAAGCCTTTTAAGATTCTGCTTGTCTTTATGATTCCGGTTATGGTCGGAAATATCGTGCAACAGCTGTACAGTACGGCGGACACCGTCATTGTCGGGCAAACCCTTTCTACGGACACGCTCGCGGGCGTGGGCGCGACTACCTTCCTCGCCTTCACCGTTTTGGGGCTGGCGGCGGGTCTCACTCAGGGCTTCGCCGTTTACGTCGCGCAGCGGTTCGGCGCGCATGACGGGGACGGCGTAAAACGCGCCTTCGCGCAGTCGATTTTGCTGTCCCTTATATCCGCGGCGGTACTCACGCTGATATCGGTGACGGCGGCAAGACCCTTGCTCATACTGCTCAAAAC
>JAITNT010000207.1 GCA_031290295.1 Clostridiales bacterium | reverse complement strand
GTCGTTGGGACGCCGTCAAAACCGAGCTTGCCAAGATTGTAGCCGCTTGTAAGGGCAAGACCGTTAAGGTTATCATAGAGACCTGTTATCTCACAAAGGAAGAAATCGTCAAGATTTGTGAGCTGTGCGTCGCTTTGAAGGTGCGGTATATAAAAACCTCCACCGGCTACGGCACGGGCGGCGCCACCGTAGAAATCGTCGACCTTATGCAAAACGCTATAGAGAAAGCCCCTCGCGATTACGATCCCGCTTTGTTCCCTTGCCAGGTTAAGGCGAGCGGCGGTATCGATACCTACGCCCAGGCCAAGGCGCTCGCAGAGAACGGCGCGTATCTTATCGGCACGTCTAACGCGCGCGAAATCGCCGAAACGATCGTGTCCGATCCGGAGGCGGTAAAGGTCGCCGACATCGAGGAAAAGACCGACGAGCCCGCGGAGGAGCTTATCGTGGAGGTCGCGGCGGAGGAGCCCGCGGAAGAAAAAAAGAAAAAAGAAAAAAAAGCCTGACAACTTAGGCGTACCGACAAAAAAATTAATAGCTTCGGGGCGGAGTGCGATTCTCCACCGGCGGTATAGTCCGCAAGGAACGGCAATGTTCCCGACAGAGTGAAATTCTCTGACCGACGGTATAGTCCGGATGGGAGAAGTATAGTCATGCGGCAAACGTATGTCCCCGGGATATTTTTCGGGGACTTTTTTTGCGCCGAAAGCGAAGCGACAATCAGGATTTTCCGCGAAGCGGATTCGGAGGTTATTATGAACGAAAAAATTAAAAAACTTACGAGAGGGTATACGCCCGCAAAATATCTTACTACCGTCGCGGTATTCGCGGCTTTGGCTTCGGGGCTTATGTTTTTGGATTTCAGCCTGCCGTTCATGCCGTTTGTGTCGTTTGATTTTTCCGATTTGCCCGCGCTGATCGCCGCGTTTGCTTTAGGGCCTATCGCGGGGGTCGCGGTCGAGCTTATCAAGAATTTGTTTCATCTTCTCGGCGGAAGTACGGGCGGTGTGGGCGAGCTGGCCAACTTTATTATGGGCTGCGCGTTCGTTATACCTGCGTCGCTCGTTTATAGGCGCGGAAACAGCCGCAAATTTGCGCTGATCGGTATGGCGGTCGGCGCGGTTTCTATGGTCGTTACCGCGTCCGTGGTGAATTATTTTATAACTATACCCTTCTTTTCCAAGGTATTTTTGCCTATGGAGGCGATAATAGCCGCGTACGCGGCTATCGCGCCCGCCGCGGATAGTCTGATTAAGGTCATACTTATTTTCTACGTGCCGTTTAACCTCGCAAAGGCTGTAATCCTCTCGGGCATTACGTTTTTTGCCTACAAAAGTATTTCAAACCTGATAAAAAGCGCGGGCGTTAAGAAAAAAACCGAAACGGATATCATCGACGAGGCAATATTTGAGGACGGCGCACAAATCGCGAAGACCGAAAGCGGCGAGGAGGGGAAAGAGGATAAGTAAACCGGATTGCCGCGTCGCTTTCCGCTCCTCGCTAAGGACAATAGGGCAAGTGAATTATATCGGAGCGTTGAAAGCGGCGAGGAGATTCTTCGACTGCGCTCAGAATGACATGGATAGGGTGTTTGTATGGTGTACTGTTATTTATATTGTGTATGGTTGAATGTATTGTCTACGACTAATAGTATTGTGTACATGTAAAAGCGCCATGTCATTAGCGAGGCGCATTAGCGCCGTAGAAAGCCGGTTTAATTTTATCCTCTTTTCCGGGTTTACGGGAACACTTGACACGGCGGGCAAACTAAAATATACTGTAATAAAACAAATCGGAGAGAGAGGGGGTCGGGTGTGATAACGAACACAACGCATATAACGGACATGTTGGAATTAACCGTTAATTCAAAGCAACAAAAGAGCGGCTTCATTTTCGTAATTGTTGCTGCGGCAATAACGCTTGCCGCGTCTGCGCTCTTCTTCATCTTAGACATGTTTGAAATCGGCATATTCACCGTTGTGTTCGCGGTTCTTATTCCGGCGCTTGTCATTTTGGGTAGAAGCTTTCAAAAAAAGCAAATAAAGTCCGATAAATTGCAGACAAATTTTACCGTGATATATAAGTTTACCCCGTACGGTATCAACACCGAATTTACCTACGAATACGCCGTTGAAACCGCATTTTACAAATGGCCTCTGATGACCCGCGCCGTAGAAAGGACGACTCACTTTTTGATATACATGAACGCCGCACGATTTTTGGTTATCGATAAAAACGGCTTCACCGAAGGCACCTTAAACGATTTTCGCCGCTCCCTGTCCGACATCGCCTACGGCAAATTTCCGATAACCGTAGAGTCGTGACAAAGAGTTGAAATTTTACGTTCTAGCGCGGGCGAAACGGCATTGCCGATACCGTTCCCGTATGCGGCGAAGCCTATCCGCTAAAAACCCCGATGCAAACGCAAAAAAATGCGTTTGTACCGAAATATAAATTGCATACGGGCGGGTTTGGGTGTATAATAAGAGAACGATGTTTAAGTACTTTAATGTTGCGGGAAAATATTTTTTTAAGACTATGCCCTATATTTTATGGGTTATGGTTGTGCCCGCGGTTTTATTGGGCTTTCTTGTCAGCCCGGTTCAGCCGATTACCTTTTTGTTT
>JAITNT010000144.1 GCA_031290295.1 Clostridiales bacterium | reverse complement strand
TGCTGCCGCCGTGCAATTCTAAAACGGACGGCGCTTTTACCGCAGATTCCCGAGCGGGTTTTTCGTCGCCGTAGAGCTTTTTCAGATTCAAAATTCCGGGCTTTATTTCAAGCCCCGGGCCTACAAGCCCGTCAAGACAAAAATTCCCGTCGTTTGCGTGCTCCGGGAAATCGCCGCCGTACCTGTAACCGCCGCCGCGCAACACGCCGTGATCCTTCCATTCCCACACAAACCCGCCCATATCGCGGTCGGATTTGGCAAATATATCCCGATACCTTTGCAAATCTCCCGGTCCGTTGCCCATGGCGTGGCTGTACTCGCACAAAACAATCGGCCGCCGTTCTTTGGGGTCGGCGAGAAAATCCTTATCCAGCCACTCGTACGACGGATACATGCGGCTTACCATATCGAGCGGTACCGTGTAATACTCCTCGCGCCCGCTTATCAGGCTCATGCTTTCAAAATGTATCGGCCTGGACGCGTCCTTGAGCTTAATCAGCTCCGCGGCTTTGGTAAAGTTTTTGCCGTAACCCGACTCGTTGCCGAGTGACCATATAATTACGCAAGCGCGGTTTTTTTGCGTTTCCACATTATCGAGATTACGTTCGATAATGGCTTCCGCAAACATATCGCCGTCCGCTATTTCAAAGCTGCAGGCTTCGTTTTCCTTACGGCGCAGATACAACGACTGATGGCACTCGACGTCCGCCTCGCTCATCACATACAGCCCAAGCTCGTCGCAAAGCTTATAAAACGCGGGCGACGACGGATAATGCGAGGTGCGGACGGCGTTTATATTGTGCGCCTTCATAAGAACAAGATCCGCCCGCATGTCGGCTTCCGATACGGCGGCGCCCTTTTCGGGGTGAAAATCGTGACGGTTCACTCCCTTTAGCTTGATGTGCTTGCCGTTGATTTTGAATATGCCGTCCTCGATTGTTACGGACCGTATACCGACCTTTTCATTAATCGTTTCGCCCGCGCAAGCAATCCGCAAATCATAAAGCAGCGGCTTCTCCGCGCTCCACAGCCCGGGATTTTTTAGCGTAAAACGGACGGCTTCACCCGCCCTTACCGTTTTTGTTTCGCCCGAAAGCGTAACGGCGGCTTCACTCCCGCCGCGGTTATAGCAAAACTCCACGGTTCCGTCGAGCGCGGTATTTACCGTGTAGTCCTCGATATGCCCTCTAGGACGCGACAACAAATACGCGTCGCGGAAAATTCCGCTGAAACGCCACTTGTCCTGATCCTCCAGATAACTGCCGGCGCACCATTTCACAACCAATACGTCTACCGTATTTTCGCCGTTAACGATAAAGCTTGTTACGTCGAATTCCGACACCCTGTGCGAAATCTGCGAAAAGCCTACATAGCTTTTGTTTACATACAGATAAAAACAAGAATCTACGCCCTCGAAAACTAGGTATTTTTTGTCGCCGTCCTTGCGGCAGCCGAACCTTTTTCTGTGATGAAATACGGGATTGTCAAACGGCACATAGGGCGGATCGTACGGAAACGGATAGTTCAGACAGCTGTATTGAAAATAATCGTAACCGTAATATTGTACGCAGGACGGCACCTCTATTTTTCCGTTCAATTCGGATTCCAAAAATCCGTCGTCCGCTTCGTGTACGCTCTTATACTCCGTTATCGCCCATTCGCCGTTCAAGCTCAAAACACCGTCTTGCGGACGGTAAGCGCATCTTGCGGGCAATACGTTCTCACCGCTTAATCCGTCGAGCAATTTCGCGTCTAATCTCATTGTAATATCAAACTCTCCTTGTCAAAAACATTATGCATTTTTTTGATATTTATCGCTTTTTCTTTTTTCGCCTTAGAAGTATTACCGCTGACACCGCCGCGCCTATAATAACGACGCCCCCGCCCGCGATTAACAGTATCGTTTTCCACGCGTCGGAATCCGGGTTCGCGGCGATTTTCTCAAAGGTAATCGTTATAACTCCGTCGGTCGCGGCGTTAAGCAAAACATAACAGCCCTGCGATTCGTCTAGAACCAGCTCTGCTTCGCCGAACGCGACCTTTACCGTTTTGAAGCCGTCAAGGGGCGCAGGGTATACCTTGACGGCTTCGCCCTCTCTGACCGTCGAGCTGGTTTTAGAGCCGTCGTACCCGCCCATAGTCTTGTCGTATTCATAAGTAAACCGCAGCGCCGCTTTAGCCTCGAAAACCGCCTCCGCCGTGTAATCGCCCGACGGATTCACAACCGTATAGGTGTAGCTTACCACCTGCGCCGTGACATCGGCGTCGTTTATCTTAAATGATTTTAGCTTGTTATAACCGGCGTTAGGCGTAAGCGTGAACACAATTGATTGCTCGAGACCCGTATACGCCGTATGCGACACCTTGCCCGGGCCCGAAACGCTTGAATAAACGGACGCCGCAAGCGGCGCGTCGATCAGCGCCTGCGCGAAGCGGTTTCCGAGCGTGCGCATTTGCCGCATATTAAAATGATACTGATCCGAGCCTATGTTTACATTGTCCTCGGTATGAATCAAAAGGTCCTGACTGCTCGCTACGCCGAGCGGTTTAAGCGAAACGTCCTCGGCTACCTCGTGCAGCGCGGCGTTAAATTTGTCGTTGGTGGCTTTATCGCCGAAC
>JAITNT010000087.1 GCA_031290295.1 Clostridiales bacterium | reverse complement strand
ACGGCGCGAGGAACTTAACGTCCGCGCCGAAAGCCTCCGTCATATTACTGCGGATTACCTCGGGGTAGGTACTGACAATTGGACAGTTATAATGATTGTCCGAGTTGGCGTCCTCCACCATTTCGTACGGAATACACGGGTAAAAAATGAATTTTACTCCCCGCGATATAAGGCTCATTATATGCCCGTGCGCGATTTTGGCGGGATAGCATACCGATTCCGACGGCATGGATTCTATGCCGAGATTATATATCGCCCGCGTCGAGCGCGGACTAAGCTCGACCCGATAGCCGAGCTTAGTAAAGAAGGTGTGCCAAAACGGATAGTTTTCGTAAATATTCAGTACTCTAGGTATACCTACCGTTCCGCGCGGCGCGTCGCCCGAAGCCAAGGACTTATAGCTGAACAGCCTCTTATACTTGTATTCAAAGAGGTTTGGCAGCTGCTCCTTATGCGCGTCCTCCGTTATACCGCCCTTTTCACAGCGGTTATTAGATATGAACCGCCTGCCGTCGGAAAATTCCGATATCGTCAAAAGGCAGTTGTTGCCGCATTTTCCGCAGCGTTCGGATTTCTTTTTGACGGAAAATTCCTCCAGCTCGCGGCTTGTTTTCAACGTGCTGACGCCGCCGGTATACGCGTTGCGCGACAGAAGCGCCGCGCCGTACGCGCCCATAAGCCCCGCCTTGTCCGGCCGCACCGCCTCTCTGCCCGATATCGTTTCGAAAGCGCGCAGTACGGACTCGTTCAAAAACGTGCCGCCCTGCACTATTATTTTGTCGCCAAGCTCGCGGGCGTCGCGGATTTTGATTACCTTGAACAAAGCGTTCTTGACCACCGAGTACGCTAACCCCGCCGAAATATCGGCTACGGATGCGCCCTCCTTTTGCGCTTGCTTGACGCGCGAATTCATAAAGACGGTACAGCGCGAGCCGAGGTCTACGGGACTGCGCGATTCCAGCCCGCACCTTGCGAACTCCTCCGCCGTCATACCTAACGCGGACGCAAAGGTTTCGATAAAGCTTCCGCAGCCCGAGGAGCACGCCTCGTTAAGCAGTATGTCGTGGATTATGCCGTCCTTAATTCTAAGGCACTTCATGTCCTGCCCGCCGATATCGAGTATGAACCCGACGCCGGGCAGAACCGCGTTGCTTGCGGTGAGGTGCGCCATCGTTTCTATCTCGCCCGCGTCCGCGCCGAGAGCCGTTTTTATGAACTGCTCGCCGTACCCGGTTACGGTCGCCCGACCGACGTACGCCGATTCGGGCAGCAGACCGTATATTTCCTTGACCGCGATGATAACCTCCTTGAGGGGATTTGCGTTATTAGAGCCGTAGCGCGAATACAGCAATCTGCCCTCTCCGTCGATAAGCGCGAGCTTGGTGGTGGTTGATCCGGCGTCTATGCCCAGAAAGCACACGCCCGTATGCGCGGTAAGCTCCGCCGCAGGCACCGCGGCGTCGGCGTGGCGCAGGCGGAACGCTTCGAGGTCGGCGGCGGAGGCAAACAGCGCGGGCAGCCTCTCGATATTTGCCGACCGCATATCCTTGAGGGCGCGGACGCGCGCCAAAATATCGGCTTTTTTGTATACCTCGATACCCGATATCGCCGCGCCTATGGCGTTGAAAACGTGCGGATTATCCGGGAAAATCGCTTTTTGCGGGTGAAGCGTTTCGACAAAACGCTTGCCGAGCTGCGGCAAAAAATACAGCGGGCCGCCCAAAAACGCGACGTTGCCTTTGATGGGCTTGCCGCATGCGAGACCCGAAATAGTTTGACTGACTATCGACTGTAATACGGAAGCCGCAATATCGGACTTTTTGGCGCCGTCGTTAATCAGCGGCTGAATATCGGACTTGGCAAAAACGCCGCATCGGGAGGCAATCGGATATACTATTTCGGCTTTTTCGGCGAGCTTGTCCAGACCGCCCGCGTCCGTGTTCAGAAGGCTTGCCATTTGGTCGATAAACGCGCCCGTGCCTCCGGCGCAGGTGCCGTTCATGCGCTGCTCGGGATTACCGGCAAGGTAGGTAATCTTGGCATCCTCGCCGCCTATTTCGATAGCGACGTCGGTTTCGGGGATAAAACGGCGTATCGCCTCGGTCCCCGCGACTACCTCTTGAATAAACGGAACGTCGAGCCACTCCGAAACGGAAATGCCCGCGCTGCCCGTCACCGTAACGGAAAAATCGTCAAAATCCGCCAGCGCTTTTTCTAAAATGCCGATAAGCGCCGCCTTTATGTCGGAATAATGCCTGTCGTAGCTTGAATACAAAAGCTTATCGTCAAGGTCTAAAACCGCTGTTTTTATCGTCGTTGACCCTACGTCAAGCCCTACGGAATACTTTTTCATATCGCTCCGGCAAAATAAAAGTGATACATTTTGCAGAGAACGTTAACCGTGCAAAAATGCGTTGCTTAAGTATAACACAAAGGACGCGGGAAACGCCACGGCTTTTGCGGGGTTGTAAAGAATATTTATAAATTTGTGACATAAAAGTCTATTCTCTTGCCCTTATATGCGGTCGCTCCTGCACGACCGCCGTTTTCAACTGCGCCGCCGACACCTACGGGGATAGGTTTTTAATTTTATTGCGCCTTTAATTCGGTTATGATATACTGTTAATATGAGAACAAATTTCTACAAACGTAAAATTGAAAATCTTATTATTATCGACAAAATCGTCACGCTGCACTATCTGGAATATCCCAAGAATTTTGTGTTTGACGGCGAGGCGCACGACTTTTGGGAAATCGTCTATATCGATAAGGGCGGCGTAGTTTGCTCGATAAATCACGGCGCGGGCTTTGCCTTAAAGCAAGGGCAAATACTCTTTCACAAGCCTAACGAATTCCATACTATACGCGCGGACGGCGTAACGGCTGCCGACGTATTTGTGTTCAGCTTCGTGTCAAAATCCGAGGCGATGCAATTCTTTAACGGGAAGCTGCTCACCCTCGATAAACGCGAAAAGGACATTATCGGGATAATTATCGGGGAAGCGCTGTCAACCTTCAAGGTGCCAGTATTCGACCCGCAGCTCAAGAAATTCGAGCTGTCCGACACCCCCGCCCTGGGCGGTCAGCAAATGCTGCGAATAAACCTCGAGATGCTGCTTATCCTTTTGATGCGGAGCGACATAAGCGGCAAAAAACCGTCCGCCGTCTTTGTGCCTGAAAACGAGCTGTCCGGGCATATAGAAGCGGCGGTGATAGCGTTCTTGAAGGACGGCATATACAAAAAACTCCGCCTCGACGACATATGCGGCGAATTTAATTACGGCAAAACGTTCTTATGCACGCGCTTCAAAAAAAGCACAAAAATGACAATCTTTCAATACTACGCAAGGCTGAAAATCGACGAGGCTAAAAAACTCATACGTGAAAAAAATATGACTCTCTCGGAAATATCCGACGCCCTGCGATTCGACTCGTACTCACACTTCAACAAAACCTTCCGCGCGCAAACGGGTCACTCCCCCGGCGAATACGGTAAGCTGTTAAAAATCTAGCCGCCGGACCAGGCTCATAGGAGCGAATAAAAACCCAAAGGGCTTTGCAATAAAACCGGTATGCGCTTCAACCGGTTGAAGCGGACAAAACGATAACCGTCTTCGAAGGTATATAATGGAAGAAATAAAAATCGCGGTCGCGGACGGAAACGGCGGCGCGGCTCCCAAAAAGCAAAGGGATTTTGCGTTAGATAATTTTCGCGGCTTTGTAATACTGTTGCTTATTTTCTTTTTCTTTTATTATCCGCTCAAATACACGCCGTGGTTTTTGATGCATTCCGAGGGTGTGGAGCGGTTACGGTACGCGGACTTTATCGCACCGTGCTTTATGTTTGCGTTATCGGCGGCGTACTCTACGGGACTGCGAAAATATACCGGAGCGGTCGGCTATAAGGCGGCTATAAAAAAATACGCGGCGCGGTTTTTAGCTTTGATCGGAATCGGATTTTTGCTTTTCGCTATTCCGCAGGTTGCCGACCGCGATATGAAAATAGAATTTAACGTTTTTTCCGCTTACGGTATCGCCGGTCTGTATTCGCTGTTT
>JAITNT010000020.1 GCA_031290295.1 Clostridiales bacterium | reverse complement strand
AATAGCCGCGGGACTTATTTCGGCGTATCAGGCCTTTATTTGGCGCATAGATATCCGCGGCTGCGTGCTGACGGGCGACCGCGAGGTTCGCGCGGTACTCTCGGATATAGGCGTAACCGAGGGAACGCCTAAAGCTAAGCTCGATACAAAAACGCTTGCCGACGCGCTCGCGGCGCAAATACCCGCGGCGGCGTTCGTATCGGTGCAGTTGCGCGGTACCGCGTGTATAATAACCGTCACCGAAGCCGACATGCCCGAAAGACCGCCCGAGGAGGGTACGTCCGCGGATATAACGGCGTCCGCGGATTGCCGTATAACGCGCTTGCTGGTGATAGCCGGCACGCCCCTCGTTAAGTCGGGCGACGCGGTAAAAAAAGGCGACGTTATCGTGGCGGGCTACAAGCTTACGTTAGATAACGACGGTCAAGAGGTACGGGTAGATATAAAAGCGGAAGCCGACGTTTTCGCCGAGGTTTGGCACTACTGTACCGTATTCTTCGCGCCCGATAGGGTAGAATATAAGAGGACCGGGCGGTACGTCGACAATAACGTCCTGAAGCTCGGTTCATTCGTTCTGCCGCATAAGTATAAACCTAGCGGCTACGCGTACAGCGAGACCGAAACCGATACGAGGGTATGCTTCGGTAATCTTTTTGTCGGTATGACGGTAACGCGCTCGAGAACGTTCGAGCTAGAGGCGTGCAAGGGCGGCGGCTTCGAGACCGAAAGGCCCGCGCTCGAGTCCCGTGCGCGTTCGGGAGCGGTAGAAAAAGCGGGCGGCGCGGTAATAACGGACATAACCTATTCGGTTACCGAGTCCGAGGGATATATAAGGCTGACGGCGGCGGCGAGAACGGAGGTTCTTGTGAGCGAGAGGAAGTAGTTACAGGTCTTTAGGAGATTGAATTTGGCACAAAGGATAGTTGCTGTAAACGCCGACAAGATTCCCGCGCTTTTCGGGGTCGTGGACGAGAATATAGAGCTGCTCGGGCGGCAGTACGGCGTAGATATTAAGCTTCGCGGCGGCAGTCTGGAGATTTCCGGCGCGGACGGGGACGCGGAAAGAGCCGCGCGCGTAACGGAGAAGCTTTTCGAGCTTGCGGAGCGCGGAGTGGAGATTACCAAGGAAAAGGTGCGCGCCGGGATAGACCTCGAGGCGGCGGGGCGGCTCGACGAAATGCTTTCGTTGAGCACGGACGCGGTCGCCGTCACCAACCGGGGCAAGCTCGTCAAATGCCGTACGCTCGGTCAGCGCGAATACGTCGACGCCGTCCGCAAGAACACCGTAACGCTTGCCGTAGGGCCCGCGGGCACGGGCAAAACGTACCTGAGCGTGGCAATGGCGGCGACCGCGTTTAAGAATAACGAGGTCGAAAAAATAGTACTCACGCGCCCCGCGGTAGAGGCGGGCGAAAAGCTCGGTTTTTTGCCGGGCGACCTGCAAGAAAAGGTCGATCCTTATCTTAGGCCTCTTTATGACGCGCTTGCCGACATGTTCGGCGCGGAGGCGTATCAACGGCTTATAGAAAAGCAGGTTATAGAGGTTGCGCCGCTTGCGTTTATGCGCGGACGCACCTTGGCTAACGCGTTTATAATTTTGGACGAGGCTCAAAATACCACCGACGAGCAGATGAAAATGTTTCTGACCCGATTCGGTACGGGCAGCAAGGTCGTCGCTAACGGCGACATAACGCAGGTAGACCTGCCGCCTAACAAAACAAGCGGACTTGAACGCGCGCTGCGGGTTCTCTCCTCCGTCAAAAGAATCGGCATCGTCAGATTGACGGACAAGGACGTAGTGCGGCACGAGCTTATAGCGGATATTATCCGCGCATATGAAAAAAACAGCTAGCAAAAATTCCGCCCGTTCGCGGGCGCGGTTTTGACCGATGCCTTGGAGGTACACTTTTAAGTATGGATACTTTACCGCCGCCTAATATAATCGAAGCGGAGAAACTGTCAAAAAAAACAATCCTGTTCGGCGCGCTGACGTTAGCCGTCTCGGTCGCGTTTATGATTGTCGCTATAACCGTCTGGTTTTACGCGCTGCATAACGCGGACTTTGAGCAGCAATTCAGCGGCGGTAACGGCACCGCCGCGTATTTTCTGTTACTGGCGCTGTTTACGGGCTTAATGATAACGTTATACTTCTATATTCTTACCTTTCACAGAGAGGTGGCTTCTAACCCCGGACGTATCGGCGCATTGTTCACTATCCTTGTTCTGTGCTTCACGGTCTGCTTGTTCTTAGAGCCTCTCGGCGCGCCCGCTATGCCTCTTACCTTGTCCGTAGTCCTCATTTGTCTGCTTGTAGACGCCAAGCTTGCGCCTATAACGACGGTTTATTTAGGCGTATCTCTCGTGCTTACGCTTGTGTGCATAGGCGAGGTGGACGGCGAAAAGGCGATAAGAGAAGCCGTTTATACGGCGGTAGCGTTAGCCGTTTCGGGATTTTTCACCATGTGGCTTATGCGGTATAGGTTGACCAGGCTTAGGCTGATACTTTTTTCCTCGCTTGCGGGGCTAGTAAATATTCCGATATTTCTCTTTGTTTTCCTTATAAATCAGCCGGCGCCGGGTACATATTTGGGAGGGCTTGCATGGGCGCCCGTCGGAATTTTAGGGGTGGCGGCTATCACACTGCTCGTGCAGCCGCTTTTAGACCGCATTTTTAATCTTGTCAGTATTTCACGGCTGATCGAGCTTTGCGATATTAACCACCCGTTGCTTGCCCGCCTTTATTCGGAAGCGCCCGGGACGTATCACCACTCTGCGACGGTGGCGACGCTTTCCGAGACCTGCGCCGCCGCTATCGGCGAGAACCGCTATCTTGCGCGAGCCTGCGCGTATTTTCACGACGTGGGCAAGCTTGACGCCGCCGACTTTTTCAGCGAAAACCAGTCCGCGGGCACAAACCCGCACGACCAGCTGGGACCCGAGGTAAGCTGCGATATTATTCGCTCGCATACCAAGAAGGGTATGGAGCTTTGCCGCCGCTTCCGCATTCCCGACGACATCGCGCAGATAACTATAGAGCACCACGGCACCTTGCCGGTATCGTATTTTTACAGTAAGGCCGCCGAGCTTTACGACGGCAAGCTCCCCGATGTGGACGAGTTCCGTTACAGCGGGCATTTGCCGCAAACGAAGATAAGCGCGATCGTCATGATTTGCGACGGAAGCGAAGCGGCGGTGCGCGCCGCCGAGAAAGGCAAGCCCGATCCCGAGGCGGTAAGCGCGCGCGTAGCCCAAATAATAGAGATGCGCCGCGCGGCGAACCAATTTGACGAATGTCCGCTTACCTTCTATGATTTGCAGATTATCCGCGAATCGATAGTTAATTCGATTTGCGGGCTTAAGCACGAGAGGGTGCGCTACGACAGCAAGAAGTATTAGAGCTTCGCGGCTTTCAATAAAAAAACGATAAGAGTAAGGAGCATATATGATAATAATCGCGGAAGAGAATTCCAAAATATTCGCCGCCGCCGCCGCCGCCGCCGAAAAGCTTTTGAAGCTGCCGACGGATTTGTGGGTCGAGACCGAGTGGATTGCGGACGGGGAGGAAATGCGCGCGCTTAATTTGCAAACGCGCCGAACGGACGGGGTTACCGACGTTTTGAGCTATCCCGCGCTCAAGCTTATACCGGGCAAAAGGATAAAGGCGTCCGCGTCGGACAGAACGGGCGAGCACGGCGAAATTTATTTAGGCTCGATAGCGGTATGCGGCGAGAGGGTAACCGCGCAGGCCGTGGAATACGGACACTCGGAGCTTCGCGAAACGGCGTTTTTGTTTACGCACGGCTTGTTGCATTTATTAGGCTACGACCACATAAAAAAGGAAGATGAAGAAATTATGACAAAAATACAGGAAGAAATTCTTGCGCTCGCGGGGTTCACAAGAGATTGAAAAGCGGTTTTGCGGCTATTATCGGTCGGGCGAACGTAGGTAAGTCGAGCATACTCAACAAAATTTTGGGTCAAAAGGTAGCGATAGTCAGTCCCAAGGCGCAGACTACGCGCGACCGCATCGTCGGTATTCTTACCGAAAGCGACAGCCAGATTGTATTTGTGGACACGCCGGGCTTTCACGCGCCCACCAATAAGCTGGGCGATTATATGATGCGTTCCCTTACGGAAGCGGTGCGCGGCGTAGACGTCGTCGTGATCGTTTTGGACGCCGAGCGCGGAATTACCGCCCGCGATAACGAGCTGATTTCCAAATATATCGGCGGCAAAACGCCCGTTATAATTGCGGTCAACAAAACCGACCTTACTACCTATGAAGCGTTGTACCCCGCGTTAACGCCGCTGAACGCGCTGCCGGCGGAGGACGTTATCCCGTTGTCCGCGCGTACGGGCTTTAATCTCGATAAGCTTACGGCGACAATCCGCAAGCTTTTACCCGAGGGCGATATGCTGTACCCCGCCGACGAGGTGACCGATAAGAGCCTCCGTTACCTTGCCGCGGAAACGATAAGAGAAAAGATTCTGCTTTTTGTGCAGGATGAAATACCGCACGGCGTGCAGGTAGTCTTAGAGGAATTCGACGAGACCGACCGCATAACGAATATATCCGCGTTAATAATCTGTGAGAAAAACTCCCACAAATCCATAATAATCGGCAAGGGCGGCGACATGCTCAAAAAAATAGGCGTATCCGCCCGAAAGGAGCTGGAAACCCTGCTGGGCAAGCAGGTAATGCTCCGCACCTTCGTCAAGGTAATAGAGGACTGGCGCAACAAGCCCGCCCGATTGTCGGAGCTTGGCTTCACTCCCGAGAAACACGAATAATCTAGAAACGAAATCCGACCAAACGTGAATCGGCGCTGCGACAAGCCGCCCTTTACGGGCGGCTGTCTTGCTTAATCCGATTCAG
>JAITNT010000288.1 GCA_031290295.1 Clostridiales bacterium | reverse complement strand
CTGAATCGGATTAAGCAAGCAAGGCGATAACGCCGAAGCGTAGCGCCGATTCACGCTTGGTCGGTTCCCGAGCGCGCATTCGCGCGTCCGGGCGGGTTATTCACGCTTGGTCGGATTAGAAACTATCCGCCTAAGCTTAAGGCTTTTTTTCCGGGTTTTTCTCTCCGGGTCTTTTTTTGATTATAAGCGCCGCAGCAACGACGGACGCAAGCGCCGCGAAAGCCGCCGACGGGCTTACGCCCGCGGCTGTCGCGCCGCAACCGGCGCAGCCCTCGCGCTCGGACTTAACGACCCCCGTTACGGTAATACTTACGTCGGCGTCAACCGAATCGATAATATACCAACCGTCCGCATACGCCGTCAGGATAGCTTCGCCGTTTTTGACGAGCATATTCTCTCCGTCGTAACCGCTCTTAATTTCAACCTTGAAGCTTATGATTTCACCCGCGAAAACCGAGGTCAAATTACCGCCCTCAAATTCGATTTGATACCCTTCGCCGACCGACGCCGTAACGGTAAAAATGCCGATCCACCTTGCATACAGGGTAATTCCGTCAAACGGCATAGTAGTGAACGCATACGGGTCGTTAAACGTTCCGTTATCGGTATACCACCCGCCGAATATGAACCCGTGCTTTTCGGGGGCGGCAGGCGCCGTTACCGCCGCACCGCAGTCCGCCTCTATAGGCGGCACCTCGCCGCCGCCGTTAGAATCAAACGTAATCGTATACGGCAGAGCCGTCCAATGCGCGTAGAAGGTTACCTTGGCGGTAATGCTTGTGTCCGCCGTTATCTGTGTGCCGCTTGACATCGAGGTAAACCAACCGTCAAAGGTATAACCGTCCCGCGCATCGGGTTCCGGCAACGCCCCGACCGCGGTATTCTTGTCTACCGGACGAGTGGACTCGCTCCCCGACCCGCCGTTGTAATTAAATGTCACCAAATATTTAGCGGCTTCCGTCCAATGCGCATAGAAAGTTACATTGCCGTTTATCGGCGTGTTTTCTGTAACCTGAGTTCCCCCGTCTTTTGCCGTCCGCCAATCGGCAAAGGTATAATCTTCTCTTTCATAAGGAACGGGCAGCTCTCCGATCGGTGTACCCTTATCGACAAAACGTTCGGCTTCCGCACCCTCGCCGCCGTTATAGTCGAAGGTTACAACCCAGCAATTACTTGTATCTTGCCACTTAGCCCAAATATCGGTGCGCTCCGTGAATATCGTATTTCTCGTTACTTCCGTGCCGTCGGTCGTTTCCCAGCCTAACAAAACGAAGCCGGGCTTTGTCGGGTTCGGTAACAGTCCCCCGAGCGCGGAGCCCGCTTGAATTCTTACCATGCTCATACCGCTGTTATCGACGTGGATAAGAATGGTAATCATTACCGACGAGGTATATTGCGCGTAAAAGGTTACGTTTGCCGTGATTACCGTGCTTTCCGTTATCTGCGTGCCGCCCGACGCCGCGGTGAACCAACCGTTAAAGGTATAATCGTTCCGATAGTTAGGTATCGGCAGCGTACCGATCGCCGCGTCTTTGTCCACGGAACGCGTCGCTTCGCTGCCGGAGCCGCCGCGATAATCGAAGGTAACGAGCACGACCGTGCCTTGGGGATAATATGTCATCGTTCCGACCTTGCTGGTTTTTGTGACGCTTCCCGCTTCGATAAAATAGGCAATCGCTTTTACCGTAGTTTTTGCCGAAATAGGAATTTGCGCCGCGTACTTCGTACTGCCCGTACCCGGCTCCGTTCCGTCAAGCGTGTAACGAATTTCGGTCGCGCCCTCGCAAGCTAAGCTCAAATTAAAGGGCGTCTCAAATTCGGCGGTCGTTCTGCCGAACGTCACGTCGGGCAAGCTTTCGTCTATAATTGCCGTCAAATTCACAAGACCGCATCCAAAGGGTCGGTTGTACGCGGAGGAACCGAGTCCCGTCGCGGACTCATACAGCAGAGCCTTGAGCTGTTCCGGCGTTAAGGTTCTGCGCGGGTTTGAATATATCAATGCCACCGCGGCGGCGACATGGGGAGCCGCCATAGACGTGCCGCTGTATTTAATATATCCGCCGCCCGTTTTTGCGCTGTTTATACTTACTCCGGGCGCGGCTATGTCTACGGTTGTACCCCAGTTTGAAAAGTCGGCGCGGTTGTTATTTGAATCGGCCGCCGCCACCGTAATTGCGGCGGGGACGTTCGCGGGCGTGAACCCCGCGGCGTCCTTATCGTCGTTTCCCGCGGCGACGACGGAAACGATACCCTTTGTCTCCGCGTTGTTAACCGTGCTTGCGTACACGGACGAGGAGCCCTCGCCTCCGAGACTCATGTTCATCGCGTATACGTTCATGCCTTGGTCTTTCAAGCTTATCACATAGCTGACGCCTTGCAGAATGGACGTAGACGTTCCCTCGCCCTTGTCGTTCATAACCTTTATCGGCAAAACCTTAACGTTCGCGTAATTCAGATTTACGATAATACCCGAAACGTGAGACCCGTGTCCGTTAGCGTCCTGGAAGCTTGTTCCGGATTGGCTAGAAAAGTTTTTGCCCCCGTCCGCAATCCGTCCGGCAAACAATTCATGACCGCTGTCTATACCCGTATCGAGCACGGCGATAACGACGTCGCGTAAATTTGCCTGACCGACAATTCTCGATAAATAATCGGCGTAATCGGGAACGTCCATATTAGCGGCGCCCCAAGACAAATATCCGGACGGAACGGCATTCGCCGTAACCGGAGCTTCCTCTAAATCCTGCGCGGTAAATATCAAATCCGGCTCCGCCCATACGACGTACGGCAAGGCTTCATAATATTGACAGGCGTCCTCCGCTTGCTTTTGAGTATCGTATTGAAAAACATGAAGGTCGTCGTAACCGTCCGCGACGGCTATCGCCCCCCGTGCGCTTATGTCCTCCCGAGCGGATTTAACGATCAGTCTTTTGGTTTGGAACGGATTAGTCAGCTTAACGGAATCGTCGGCGTATGCAACCGAATAACCCAGCGTTTCGGATATGTCGGCAAGCGGAAAATACACGGCGTCGTTTATTTTCGATACAGGCTGCCGTGAGATTACAATTTCACCGTTATCCGCGAATATCATGTTGTCGCCGATACGCATTTCAAGCGTGGCGGAGCGTCCCGTAACCGTCATTTCGTCGGCGGTAAATAAAACCCCCGAGCCGGTCCTTTGAGTGAAAATATCCGCCGAAATCATGTAGGCGCCGTTTTGTATGTAAAGGTCGCTTTCGATATCGAAATTATAGCGTTCGGGCGCGCCCGCGTCAAAGTCGCGGATAATGCGGGTCACATCCTCCGAGAAAGCGTCGAACGCCTCCGCGCCCGCATATGCTTTGCCGGAAC
Organism: Clostridiales bacterium; assembly: GCA_031290295.1. Classification (GTDB taxonomy): domain Bacteria; phylum Bacillota; class Clostridia; order Christensenellales; family DUVY01; genus JAITNT01. The sequence continues at coordinate 1,652 of JAITNT010000288.1, read as the reverse complement.
CTGCAACCGAAAATAAGGATAGACCGAAAATATATGACAGCGTTATCGCGGTCGTAAGCAGTATGACGCACGTACGTTTTAACGACAATTTAATGCTCATTTAGTTAGTTTACCTCAAAACGTTATTATAACCGGACTTTTTTCGGAACAAAACGCGTTTTGTCACGAAATTCAGGCGCAAATGAGACCCGCAAAAAAAACGTAAAGCATTCCAGCAAAAGTCAAATATACCTTAAATTATATCATAAAAGTTTCTAATGTCAATAAAAAACGATAATTTTGCGGCTTCCATATATTGTATGCAAGGTGTAATCGAAAACACGGCGCGGGAAAAAGCTTGACAAGGAAATCTGCGACGGAAGAAAAACCCCGATGAATTTTTCTCTCCGAAAGCTCCGCTAATACCGGGCTGCAGGCGTTTTATATGCGCGGTTTCAAAAGGAAGCGACACAGTTAAAAGTGATTTTTTGATTTTGCTGAAACCGTCCGCGGACTTGGATTAACAATTTGATATTGCGGTGAAATGTGCTATAATGTTTACGGTCAGGCTTATTAGAGTTGTTATGAAATGCTCCGCAGTTTTTAGCGGGTCTGCTTCGCAATAAGCTTATTTTTGGCAACGCCGCAACTAATTTAGGACTTTGGGAGGTAACAATTCCATGAACATTACAATTTACGAGGCGGGTCTTAATGACTGCGAACGGGTCTATCCCCTGGTATGCGAGCTGGCAAGCGGCGGCCGGACGGGCGGCGGAGGTAAATACCGACCGTCCTTTGAAAAATACGCAAAAACTTACAAGCTGCTTTTGTCCGATAAGGGCAAAAAATATTTCGTCGCAAAAGACGGCGCGGACATTGCAGGCGTGGCGGGACTTGCGATAAATCAATCCCTTGTCGAGTCGGGAAGCTTTGCTTTTATCGAAGAGCTGGTCGTCGGCGAGAAGTATCGCCGCAACGGCGTCGGGCAGAAGCTGCTGGACGCTTGCATAGCGTTTGCCGGAGAGCGGGAATGCCAAAGCATAGTTCTCACGAGCGGAAACGAAAGATACGCCGCACATAAGCTTTACGAAAAAAACGGATTTGAAAAGGTCGGCGTGAAGTATGCCATAGATTTTACATAAAGGCGATAGAGTTATTGCGAAACTTCCTGCGATTTTTTAACGGGTCCGTTGAGGAAAAAGGCTTTAGCTGTATTAACGGCATAACCGTGCGGCTAAAATGTGACTGCGCACCTAAAAACACAATATACGGTGTCTAAAATAACACAAAAACCACAATATATTGTGGTTTTTGTACGTGGTGGAGATAAGCGGGTTCGAACCGCTGACCTCTTGAATGCCATTCAAGCGCTCTACCAACTGAGCTATACCCCCACATATGCGGCAAAAATGCCTGCATTGAAGCCGCCGCGCAAGCGGCGGAGAAAAGCGCAAGCTTTTCAAATTGCGATTAGCAATTTACTTCTCTAGTTTATAATACGGGAGGTTTACACAAGCGGCCGCGCAGCGGACATTTGATGTAAACCGACGCATATTTCAAACGGGAAGCCGCCGCGCAAGCGGCGGAGAAAAGCGCAAGCTTTTCAAATTGCGATTAGCAATTTACTTCTCTAGTTTATAATACGGGAGGTTTACACAAGCGGCCGCGCAGCG
>JAITNT010000282.1 GCA_031290295.1 Clostridiales bacterium | reverse complement strand
CGCTTTCAGCTCCACAAGTCCCCCCTTATTCTAAATCATAGTCGTGCCGACGCTCCGCTTCCCTTTCGGGAATATCGACGGGGCGTTTACCGCCGTCGTCCCCGTTGTCCCCATCGCCGCTTTCGTCCGCGTCGCCGGTTTCCGCGCTTACCTCGTTTTGGAATTTAGCGTCGTCGATTACAATGTCGATTTCGCCATTGTCAAGGTTAAGCTCGGCATTGATTTTTTCCAGCTCCGACGTAAGGTCGATAACCCTCCGCGCGTGCTCGAACGGCTTTTCTAGCTCGGCTTTTGCCGCCTCGGATTCGGCGGCATAGGCTTCAAGCCGCCCGTTTAACGCCTTTAAGCCGTCCTCTAAGCCCTCTAACGCGTTATCTATCCTCGTCATCGTTCCCGCCGCGCTTTCGGATATGCTCAAACGGTGGTCGCCGTTACCGCGCAAAATAACCGTCCTGTCGGTCAGCAATACAAGCTGCTCGGGAATAATCCCGAAGCCCTTGTAAACCGCCACGGCTTTATCCGCGTTCGCCGGCGAGCATATAAGCCGGTGCAGGAGTTCGGCGGCGTCCTTCCTTTCGGTGTAGGGCTTTCCCGCGACCGTCACCGCAAAGCTCCCGGTTTTGTTCCCGTCGCGCAAAACAATGTCCAGCCCGTACTCCCCGATTCGCCCTTGCATTTCCGCTATCGTTTGGGGCAGCGTCTTAAACGCTCTGTCTTGCAGGGCGTAACGGTTTTTACGGTATTGTCCTTCTAAAACCTGCAAATTACCGAGCTCGTTCTCTACCTCGTTCTTGCGCTTGATTAAAGGGTTCGCCGACGTAATCGCCTTGATTTCCGCGTACGTCAGGGTCGTTTCGTCGATGTCGGCGGCTTCGCGCACGGTCAATTCGCCCGTGTTCACTTGGGCTATAAACCGCTGCTTGTTTTCAAGGATTTGATAGCTGTACGCGTCGAACGTGCGCTCCGTGACGTAAGTGTAAATATCCACCTCGGCGTTGCCGTTGCCCTGCCGTATCGCTCTGCCCTCGCGCTGCTCTAAATCGCTCGGGCGGTACGGCGTGTCTAAATGGTGTAACGCGACCAGCCTGTTCTGCACGTTCGTTCCCGCGCCGCATTTCTCGGTGCTGCCGATGAGGATTCGCACCTTGCCCGCTCTGACATTATCGAACAGCGTTTGCTTGGCGACGTCGTTCCCGGCCTCGTGAATAAAAGCTATCTCGTTAGCGGGGACGCCCGTTTGCACAAGCGCGGTCTTGACGTGGTTGTACACGTCAAAATTCTTGTCGGGGTCGTAGTCCTCATACGCCGTTTTGGGCGTGGACAGGTCGCAGAACACAAGCTGCGTTCCGCGTTTCTCTGCCGTGTCCTTCCAAATCCTGTAAATATTCTCGGCGCAGATATTAACCTTGTGGTCGGGGTTATCGGGCGCGGCGCTGTCAAAGCAGCGCGGGTCAAGCGCAAGCTTTCTGCCGTCGCCCGTGATTTTGAGCATGTTGTCTACCTCCGGCGGTACGCCGCCGTCGTTTATCCGCTCGGCGCGGTTTGCGATTATCTCGCACAATTCCAATACCGTGTCCGTAGGCTTGATCGTGACGACGTGCTTGTTGGCTTTCGGCACGGGCAGCTTCAGCATATCCGCCGTTTTAACGTCGGCAAACTTCCGGTACATCCTTAACAGCTCGGGCAGGTTCGTAAACTTGGCAAACCGCGTCTTTGAGCGATACCCCTGTCCGCTCGGCGCTAACTCCAAAGCCGACACCGTTATTCCGAAATTCGCCGCCCAATGGTCGAATACGTGCAAGCCCATCTCGGTTAAGTCCTGCCGTTGCAAATATGACTGCATGGTATACATCTCCACCATTGAATTGCTGATCGGCGTTCCCGTCGCGAACACGACGCCCTTTTGTCCCTTGTGCAATTCGGAAAGGTAATCGATTTTCATATCCAAATCAGACGACCGCTTGGACGCCGCCTGCGAAACCCCGGCTACGTTCGACATCTTAGTGAAGATAAACTTGTTCTTAAACTTATGCGCCTCGTCGACGAACAGGTAATCCACGCCCAAGTCCTCAAACCGGATTAACCCGTCCTTTTTGCTTTCCGACAATTCCTTCAGGGTCGCCTTCCTGTCCTTCAGCACCTTTTCCATGATTTTGACGGTAAGCCGGCTGTTCTCCTCAGCCCGCGCCTCGTCAAGCCTTTCCCTGATACCGAGTATTTCCTCGCGGATTTTCTTTTCGCGCCGCTCCTGCGAAATAGGGATTTTCTCAAAGGAGGACATCGCCATAATAACCGCGTCCCAATCGCCCGTCGCGATGCGCGATACGAATTTCAGGCGGTTTTCTTTCTCAAAATCCCTTTTCGTCGCTATGAGCAGGTTAGCCTGCGGGTACAGCGTTCTGAACTCGCTCGCCCATTGCAGCACCAAATGGTTCGGCACGATAATCATCGGCTTTTGCGCTAATTTTAACTGCCGTAATTTCATCGCGGCGGCGGCGATTTCATAGGTCTTGCCCGCCCCCACGACGTGGTGCAGCAGGGTATTCCCCGCCGTGACGATCCGCTCCACCGCGTCCTTTTGGTACGGCTTTAACTCGATTAAAGGGTTCATTTCGGGGAACGTCAAATAACCGCCGTCGTAAGCCGCCAGCGTAATGTTGTTAAACCGCTCGTTGTATACCCGCACCAATTCCTCGCGGCGGTCAGGCTCGTCGAACACCCACGCCTTAAATTCCTCCTGTATCTTCCTCAGCTTTTCCCGCACGGCTATCGTTTGGGGCTTGTTTAACACGCGCCTTTCCTTGCCGTCCGCGTCGGTAGTCTTGTCGAATACGGACGGCGTTTGCAGGTTAATCGCGTGTTCAAAAATCACGCACCCGTTCATGCGCTCCGTGCCGTATACGTTTGCAGACTCGAACGACCGCGTAACCCCCGGCGGGGCTTCCAGCTTCCAGCTTTGCGTATACGGATTAAAGGATAAACGGACCTTCCTTGCGTCCCAATACCCCGCGTGAAACCTTTCGCAAAGAAACTGCTTGTAAATTTCGGGGGCGATCCACCCCATGCCGATGCGTACGCTGATCTCGGACGCGGACAGCGGCGCGGGCTGTACGCGCTCTAACGCCGCTATGTTTTTAGTAAATTCGGGGCGGCTTTGAGCGTAGGCGCTAACAAAGTCCAGCTTGCGCCGCACGTTGCCGGATAGGTATTCGCTCGCCGTTTCCCACCCCCCGTACCTGTCGCCGTTCTCGGTCACAAGCTCCGGGTTGCGGTAGATATGCCCGTCAAGCTCCGCCGTGATTTGCTCGTAACCCTTGCCCGTCAATTCCCCGATGATTTTCAGGCTGACGCGCCCCGTTTCGTTCTTGCTGATCTGCAAGGCTTCCAACGCCGTGCCCGCGTGCGTCGGGCGCGTATATTTGCGGATCGTCCGCTTGGAAAATATATCCGTCTTTCTTGCCGCGCCGCTTGCCTCGTCGTAGCTTTCAAGCGATATGAGCAGGGTGTAGTCCGCGTCCTCGCGGAATAGGTTTCGGTTCGTTTTCGTATTTAACGCGCCGTACTGCCGGACAAAACGGCCGTACATCGCGTTCAGCCTTTCCTGCTCCCTCTCTAATACCCAATCGGTGCAGTTATCCAACTGCACGTCTAACAAATTCCGTACCTGCCGACGCAACCCGATTAAGCCCTTCAACCGTAATTCCTGCGACGGCGGCACGTTCTGCAAAACCATCTCGTTATCCACGCGCATATAGATTTTGTTATCGAGAACCGCATAGCAATAATTCCTGACCGACAAGTCGGCAGGTATGACGGCTTGCTCATTCGCCTCCGTATCCGCGCCCGCCCGAGCCGCGCGGGACGCGTACACGTTTTCGGGCAGATTTTGTATAGCCTCCGCCAGCGCGTCTTTTAGCTCCCTGCCGTCCGGCTCGCAGTAGGTTTCGTCCGCATTGCCGTACATGGACTTGCCTTGCTTCATCGTTCCCAAAACCGTTTCGGGGTGGGCAAGGTAATATCCGTTCACAGGTACGCCGTTTGCGTCCGTTCCGACGTCGATCCAATCTAATTCCCGCTCCGCTTGCGTATCTGCCGACACCTTACGGAAAAACAGAATATCCGCCGTGACCTCCGTCCCGGCGTTAGCCTTAAACGCGTTATTCGGCAGCCGTACCGCGCCCAAAAGCCGCGCCCGCTCCGCTATCAGTCTGCGAACTCCGGCGTTCGCCTTATCCAACGTACCCTTGCTCGTAACGATCGCCGCCACGCCGCCCTCGCGGAGCTTGTCCAGCGTTTTAAGAATAAAATAATCGTGGATATATAGGTTATGCTTGTCGTACTTAGGGTCGAATACCGAATACGAACCGAAAGGTACGTTTGTAGCCGCGCCGTCAAAATAACCGTCGGGAAAGCTTGTGTCCTCGAAGCCCTTAATTTGAATGTCCGCGTTCGGGTAAAGATGTTTCGCTATCCTGCCCGTTATATTGTCCAGCTCCACGCCGTAGACCTTATTTTTGAACGTATCCGGCATAAGCCCGATAAAATTCCCCGTGCCGCAAGCGGGTTCCAGCATAACGCCGTCCGTAAAGCCCATGCGGGCAAGACCTTTGTAAATCGCGTCGATCACCGTCTTGCTTGTGTAATGCGCGTTCAGCGTCGAGCCTCTGGCAAGGTTGTAATCCTCGGCGGACAAAAGCTCCTTTAACTCCCCGTACTCCTTCGCCCAATCCGCGTTCCGTTCGTCGAACGCTTGCGGAATCCCGCCCCAACCGACGTACCTCGCTAAAACGGCTTGCTGTTCCTTTGTCGCCGATATACCCGATGCTTCAAGCTCTTGCAACAGCCGGATCGCGGCGGCGTTATTGCCGTACCGTTTTTTCGCGCCGCCGGGATTTGCAAAGCTTTCTTCGGTCAGTCGGTAGTCCGGTAAACGATTCGCGCCATAATCAGCTCGTGTATCTGCCGTTCGATTTGGTTCTCGTACCGCGCCCTCGCCAAAAACGATACTTCCGCTTTCGTCGGCGGCGGATTCCGCTTGTGCAATTCCAAGCTCAGCCGCTCCCTCAACAGCCCCGCGTCCCTCTGCGCCCGCAACAGAAAAGGGAATAACCTGCCCGAAAGAATCAGGCTCAAATACAGCGCCGGCTCGTTCAGCATCAGGAAATTCCTCATCAGTATCCCGTACTTGGTCAAGGAGGTCGAATAAGGACCGCTGCCGGGCTTCCGCCTGCGGGGTAATGTTGACTTGTTTAACGGGCCGGCCGCGCCGTTGCCGTTCGTTTCTTTCATCTCTTATACTCCTATATCGGGTTATGCTTGTAAACAGAAAATCCGCTATCCTTGCCGCCGCCGCGCCCGCCGCGATCGCGGCGTTCCCCTCTAACTCCGGGTATTCCTCATAGCGTATGTAATCCGCAGGCTTGTTATATCGCTCTACAACGCAGGTAAATACGCCGTCCGTCACGGCTTTCCCGAACCTTTCATCGCCGCCCTCCGATAGATCCGAAACGCGGCTGCCGCAATAATCCGACACCGCCGAATACAGCCGGTCGCGGTACGTCCCGCCCGTGTCGCGCGGGGAATTATTCCCAAGCCAAAGGCATTGGCTCTTAACCGCGTCCAACAAAAGCGCGTCGGTTATGTTCTCGCCCTGCCGGTACGCGGTAAAGCCGTAGGTTTGGCTCACGTCGAACAGGTACTGTTTGCGGTTAGGTTGCAACGCGTCCAAAACGGTTATCGCCTTGCTCCCGCGCTTAATCCTGCGGTCGGTCGTTTCGTGCCATTCGTCGAACGTCAAAACCCTTGTCGCGTCCGGCTTTACGGCTAACACCTCCACGCATTGGTAAAACGTCAAGCCGTCGTTTCGCGACAAAAAGGCATATAAATCCCGCAGCCTCGCCTTGTCCCGAAATATATCGTATCCCGCGCTTTCACGCCCGTTCGCGTATACCGCTTGCATTTGTTTCTACCCTCCCGTTTATAAAAATTTTTAATTGGGGCTTTGCGGGGAAAACTTTTTACAAAAAGTTTCCCCCGCGCCCCTTTCAAAAAACTTTTAGCTATTAAAATAACTGATTTTGATTTATGCAACCTTTCAAAAAATCCTCAACGCCCTTGTCGGTATCTACCGAGGCGTTCGGGCAGTCTATAAAACGCCAATACAGCTTGGTCAAAAGCTTATCGCCGCATTTTAGCAAGGCTTCGCTGTCCTTCGTGCTTGGCTTATGCCCGCGTTTAACCAGATACCAACACATTTTTTCGCAAAAATGAATCCTTGCATAATCGTCGTATACTTGATCGGGGCTGTTTTTTATAGCCGCCGCTCTGAACGCGTCGCGTTCCGTTCGCACGTTATCCGCTAAAACGGCGGCGGGCGTTCTGTCTTGCGTCACCTTGCCCGCGTTCCGTTCGGGGCAATGCTCACATTTCCTGTCGTAAAACATATGCGTATGCCAAAACTGACTGCGGTCGTCCACAAAATGTACTTGGTCGCATATTTCCTTTACCGTGATTTCCCGTCCGCTCTGCAAAAAGCAATCGCCTAACCGATACCGCATACCGCCGACGTACAAATACTCCCTGCCGTCCTTTAAGTCTTTGTCGATAATGTCGTTTGCATTAAACATCGTAATTTCCCCCGCTATTTTTGTTCGAGGTCATGTGTCAAATTGACACATGACCTCAATCCGCTTTCAGCGGCCTGTCGTACTTTTTTAATTCCTCTAAAATTAAGCCGTCCGGCAAAATCCCCCGGCAAAAGTACGCGCTCGCAAAATGATTGCCCCGCGTATAGTCCGCGTAATTCCCGCGGGTGTGGTAGTCTATGCGCTTATCGAACGACAAAAGCCGAATACCGTTTTGAAAATACTTGAACCGCCCCGCCCCTTGCAGGCTGTTCAACGGAAGCAGTACCGCGAACGGCTTATCAAGGGCATACAGCCGTTGCAAAATCCTGTCCTTACAGGAAAACGGCGGATTCGATACGATACAATCAAACGGCTCGTCCGGCGTGTACCCGAAAAAATCCCGACCCTCGTCGATATGGCTGCGTATAACCCCGTACCCGCGCTCCCCTAATGCTTGCGCGAACGCCGACCACGCCTTATCGAACGGACACCATACCGTCCAATTTTGCGGTATGTATTTTAGAATCGGCTCCACGGCGTAAAACGGCGTGTACGCCTCGTCCGACTCCGCGTTCCTGCCGCAGGTTAAATACCCCTTGTTCATCATTTCTTTTCCCCTTGTGCATAATTGACTGGAAATTTTTCAAGGGGGCTTACGGGGGGAACTTTTTGTAAAAAGTTCCCCCCGTACCCCTTTCAAAAACTTTCGGCTATTTTTTACCGCGCCGCGCTAAATACCGCTTGTACGCCAACAGCTCGCGCTCGTCGCAATCGGCTATTTCCTCAATGCTTGCCGCCGTCATTTCCCCGACAATCGTGCGGTCAGGCTCCGGCAAGCCCGCCGCGCTTTTCTTAATCCCGTTCAGCCTGTCTAAAAGCTGCCGCTTCGAGTTAAAGTCCAACGCTTCAACAAAGGGCATTGCTTCTCCGCTTACCGTCATAGCTTAACCCTCCGCTTCCGCGACCGGCCTTCTCACGGCTTGAACGGGCGGGGTCATTGCCGTCTGCGCCCGCGCCGGCGTTTGCGCGGCCGCCGCTTTTTCTTCTTCCCGTACCTTCCGTATCTCGTCCGCGCTCTGCGCTTCGCTTATGTACCGCTCTACGGCGTTCGTTATCCGCGACGACCGCATACGCACGTTATTCAGGTTCGACGCCATTCTAAGCAATCCCCCGTCGTCAAAGCCGGAGAAGTCAATGATTTTGAGCTTCATATCCCCCAGCCCCAAGCGGCGCGACACGATATGCGCGGTCGCCGTACCCTCGATTTCGTTGAACATAGCGCGTCCCTGCGATATTTCCCTGCCATCGGCTGCGGCCTTGCCCTCGGTATGCATCGCCGCCACGCCCCGTATCATGGCTTTCAGCGTGTCCTCGCGGGATAAGCCCTTTTGGACGGTAATCGTTTTACCGTCAAAGCTTACGCCGCTCCTTTCGCCCTCGGCAAAGGTATATTCCCGCGCTAACGATTCAACCGTACGCTTGATACCCTCGTAGTATTTCTCCAAAACGCCGGGCATGCATTTCTTTTCCTTAACGTCCTTCCCGTGCGTTTGCGACACGTCGAACACAAAGCTCAACCGATAGCTTTTCGCGGCGTTCCCGCCGCTCTCCGCGCTCTCGGCGTTTTCCTCCTTGCTTTCGCCGTCGCCGTTGTACGCAAGGATTTTCAACGCCCTTTCGCCCTTTGTGACCGAACGCCTTTGATAGTTCCACTGGTTCACGCCCGCAACCTTCGTCGCCGACGGAAGCTGGCTTTTAATGAGCATGACGTTCCTCACGCTGTACCCTAAGTCGGCAAGCCCGTCTACAATATCCGCGTACCTCCCGTCGCGCATGGCGCGGATAAATTCCGCGTCGGCGCGCCCGACAAGTTCCTCCGGCGTAAGCCGCTCGCGCGGCTTCGCGCTCCCGTCCGGTATTGTCCGTTCCTCCGCTCCGGCATCCCCCGCTTGTCCCCCGTAAAGCGGGTCGTCCGTCAATTCTTCCGCATAGCTTCCCATTTTTTTGTCCTCCCTGACATTTTTTATTTCTTGTGCCGATAACGGCGTCGGCGACGCCTCCGTTTTTGCTTGCTCCGGCGTTTCCGCCGACCGCTCCGACGGCTTCATGCTAGCCTTACCGTAAGCGGCGGCGATCGCGGCTTCCCCGAAAAGCTCCCGCATAGAGCCCGCCAATTCGGGTAACGAGGTGTAATTGTTCCTGCCGCCCGTATAATCCCTTTCGTGCCTTGCCGTGCGTACCAATATGCTGTCAAACCATTCGCCGCGGGAACCGCGCACGTCGCCTACGGACATATATACAAATTTCCCTGCGTCGTTCTTAAAAAACGCCGAGAAAGAATAATGACCTTTCAGCGCGGCTGCAAGCTCCCACCCGTTTTCAGCGGCAAGCTTGCTCAGATAGCTGATATATATCTTTTGAAAGGCAAGATAATCGTCGCCGGGATAGCTGCCGCTGCTAAACCCGTGTCCGAGATAGCTTTTTAAGCTTTCGAGTATGTCTACGCTTGCCGGATTTCTTTCGCGCGCTTCGCCGTCAGGCATAAGCCCGTCTTTTATCGTTACCGTTGTTTCAGGCGCAGTATCGGTCATAAAGTCAAAAGCCGTTTGTACCGCTTGCACGGATTCAGGCCCGGCGTTTTCCGTTTCCCTTTGCATATAACGTTCGGCAACGCGCAATATCGCGGCATTGTCATTCTCCTCCGCGTTAAAATCATCGGACATTAGGGACGTTTGACGGTAATAGAACGCGCTTTGCACGTCGCTCTCGTTTTCATAGCCGTTTGCTATGAGCCATTCGGCGGCCGCCCGAACGTCATCGGGTAATATCTCCGTCGACCAATCGGACCACTCCGCAACCTGTGATTTAACCGTTAATCCGGTCGCCGGTTCGATTTTTACGGCTGTCTGTTCCTGCGCGGCGGCGTTTCCGTGCCTCCGCGCCTCCGCGCCGCCGTCTAAGCTTTCCGCGACGGCGACCTTGTACCCTTTCTCAATGAGCCTCGCCGCGTACTTGTCAAAGGCATGGTACGGTATGCCCGCCATCGGCACACGGTCGCTCGCGCCCTGCATATCGCGGCCGGTCAGGATTAAATCCAACTGATTTGAGATTGTTATTGCGTCGCCGTCGTAGGCCTCGTAAAAATCCCCGACGCGCACGAACAACAACGCGTCCTCATGCTGTGCCTTTAACTGTCTGATTTGTAGATAATCCATTTCTTAGCCGTCCTTTCCCGCGCTTTTAATTTCCCGCAGCCGCGCCCGCACCTTTTTCAGCGACGCGGTTTGCCCGTCGATGTCGTTCGTAATGCGCCGCTTGATGTTTTTTAACAGAGGCGCGTTTTTACAGGAGGCGACGCAGACGTATTTAATGCCGTCCCTGCACCGCGCCGCGAGTATCATGCGGCGGTTTTCGCCGTCGCGAAAGGCGGAAAGCGTCCGCGCGATTCTGCTGGCTATGTATCTTTCGGACAGAGTGTCGTAATCCGGCACGGTATACCGGTTCCCGAAAAGCCCCGTAAGCTCGTCGCGGTCGACATATTCGCGGCTTTCAACATAAGCCGTCAGCAAATTTTCCATAATTTCTCCTCTTCGAATAATTTTTCTCTTGCCAGAAAAAGCCGTTTCAGCTTTTCCAGCCCTGCAATCTGGTCGTCAATCGTTTCCACCACGCTCGACACGCTCTCGCAGCTTTTTCGGATATACACGTCGACGCATTCCTCGCTGATGTAGTCGAAATCAAGCGTTGCCGACGCGAAAATGTTTTGCAGCTTTTTTATGATTTTTTCCTCGCGGCATATCTCCTCCAATTCCTCCCGGAACGCGGGCGAAAGCATTCTTTCCGCTTCCGTTCCGCGCTCGCCCTCCGGCAGCCTTTTCAACCGGCCGTTAATCCGTGCGGCGCGGTCGATAGAAATCGTTTTGCCCATAGCCTCGCGGATAACGGCGGGGGCTTCCTTATCAACCCTTTCTATTTTCGCAAGAGTACCGTGTGAAAGCCCCGCTATTTTAGCAAGCTCCTCACGGGTATCGATTGCTTCACATTTTGCCAAATTTGGCAAAATGTCTGTTCTTGCACCTTGACTCTCTTTCGCCCGCTCCGAAATTTTTTCTTTCAGCTTTAACGCCAATCGCCCGCGCTCCACGTCGCACAGGTTTCGCCGCGCAAGCTGGTTGCGCATTATCCATAAAAGGGCGTCGTCCTCGCTCTCAAAATTTTTCTCAAACGTATTAAACGGTACGCCCAACTCCTTGCAAATCCCGTAACGGTTGTGTCCGTCCACTATCGTGCCGTTCCAGACTATGAGCGCGTCGCGGCAACCCTCGCTTGCAATGCTTTCCCGTAAATCCGCGTACTCCTCGCCGGATAACGGGGGTATTATATCTCTGAATTTCGGGTTTATTTTTAATTCTTTCATCCTTTTTACCTCCTGCCCAGCCATTTGAATTTAATGCTTTTGTACTTCGTTTTAACCTCGCACAGCATACCGAAAAGATAGTTTTCCTCCGTAAGCGGCAAGTACCCCGACGCGGTTCTTTCCCCGGCGTTTCCGATAAAGCCTTTCGCGTCGTTGGCTTTCAAGTATTCCTCTATTTTTCCGGCCTGTTCCTCCGTCAATGAGATAAAGCCCGTGTCCATGTCGATACCCGCGAC
>JAITNT010000222.1 GCA_031290295.1 Clostridiales bacterium | reverse complement strand
ATGCTTGCCGCCGAGGCGTTGGGCGCGTCGGCGTTTTCCAAGATTTTTAAGCATCTTATCCCGAACGTGATGCCGCTCCTTATAGTAGGCATGACGTTGTCGTTAGGGGGCGTAATACTTTACGAGTCCACGCTGAGTTATCTTGGACTGGGCGTGCCGCCGCCGCACGCCGCGTGGGGTTCCATTATAAGCGCCTCGCGTGCGCCCGACGTATTGGCGAAATACCCCTTTATTTGGATGCCGCCGGGAATATGTATAGTGCTCGCCGTGCTTGCTTTTAATTTTATCGGCGACGGACTGCGCGATGCGTTCGACCCTAAGGCGCGGAGGTAAGTATGGAAAAAGAAAAAAAGAGCGACCGTTATATATCGGGCGCGGAGGCGCGCAGGCTGCGCCGCGACAATAAGCGCGAAATGCTCCGGCTCGAAAAGCGCAAAAAAGCGCATATCGGCGAAGGTCAATATTTAGCCCGAATGAAAAACGACCAAAACCTCGTGGAGTTCGAGGACCTGAACGTGTATTTCTTCACCGACGGCGGAGTCGTAAAATCGGTGAACGGAGTGTCGTTCGACATTCCGTCGGGCAAAACCGTCGGCGTCATAGGCGAGTCTGGTTGCGGAAAAAGCGTTACCGCGCTGTCGCTTTTACAGCTCATACAGGCTCCGCAGGGTCAAATCGTTTCGGGGTCGATACGCTTTAAGACGAACGACTTCGAGCGCGACGACAGCGGCTCTCCGATTCCCGTCTATGAGTACGCGCCGGACGCGGACGGCAAGCCCGCGCCCGTTTTAACCGAAAAAACGGACAAGCGCGGCAAGCCCGTGCTCGATCCGGACGGCAAGCCGCTGTTCGTACAAAAGCAGTTGATTTCCGAGGACGGACTGCCAGTATTTGAAATGGTCGATAAAACCGTCGATATAGCAAAAATGCCCGTCGCCGCGCTCCAAAAAATCCGCGGCAGGGATATAACGATGATTTTTCAGGAGCCGATGACAAGCCTTAATCCGGTGTTCACAATCGGCTGGCAGTTAGACGAGGTTACGTTGCTACACGTGCCCGGAACAACGCGCAAAACGGCGCGCGGGCACAGCATAAAAATGCTTGAGCTGGTAGGCATGGCGATTCCGGAAAAGGTCTGCGGTCAATATCCGCACGAGCTTAGCGGGGGAATGCGCCAGCGCGTTATGATAGCTATGGCGCTCGCGTGCAAGCCTAAGCTGATTATTGCGGACGAGCCGACAACCGCCTTAGACGTTACGATACAGGCGCAGATTCTGGAGCTTTTGCGCAATATAAAAAGTCAGGTCGGTTGCGGCATAATGCTCATTACACATGATTTGGGGGTAATCGCCGAAATGGCGGATTACGTCGTGGTTATGTACGCGGGAAAGGTCGTCGAGACCGGAACGACTGAGGAAATTTTCGCCGCCGCTCTGCACCCGTATACCATAGGACTTCAGCGCAGTATTCTTTCCGTTAACAAAAAGGTCGGGCGGCTGCAAAGCATCGCCGGTCAGGTGCCCAACCCCATTAACATGCCCGATTATTGCTACTACAGAGATCGCTGCAAAAGCGCGTTCAGCGCATGCGGGGGTAAGCCGCCGCGGCTCTGCAAGGTGAGCGACACTCACAGCGTGTCTTGTTATTTGTATGATAAAGCCGCCGGCGAAGCGGGCGGGGAGGCGTAAAATGAAAGACGTGCGCGAATCCTCCGTGATAACGGATTATAAACCCGATCCCGAAAACATTCTGGAGGTCAGAAATCTCAAGAAGTATTTCACCGTGCAGGCGAGCTTTTTCGGGAAGCCGCTGGCGTTTCTGAAAGCGGTGGACGACGTTTCTCTTACTGTAGGTCGCGGAAAAACCATGGGTATAGTAGGCGAAAGCGGCTGCGGAAAAACTACCATGGGTCGTACCGTACTGCGCCTGTACGACGTTACGGACGGGGAAATTTATTTTGACGGACGTAATATATCCCGTGAAAAACGCGCCCGCCTGCGCGATATACGCAAGGATATGCAGATTATTTTTCAGGACCCGTATTCCAGCTTGTCGCCGCGCCTGCCTATCAGCGAAATAATCGCGGAGGGCGTAAGGATTCATAAAATTGTTCCCAAGAACGAAATTAAGGACTATGTTATCGGCGTTATGAAGAAATGCGGACTGCCGTCGCACTATTACTCCCGATATCCTTTCGAGTTTTCGGGCGGACAAAGACAGCGTATCTGTATCGCCCGCGCGCTCGCGGTTCAACCGCGGTTCGTGGTTTGCGACGAGCCGGTAAGCGCGCTCGACGTGTCCATTCAGGCGCAGATTATCAATCTTCTGAAGGATTTGCAAAGGGATTTGAATTTAACCTATTTGTTTATTTCACACGACCTGTCCGTCGTCGAACACATTTCCGACACCATAGGCGTCATGTATCTTGGCAGCTTAGTAGAAAGCGGCGACAAATCCGGCATTTTCGGCAACCCAATGCACCCGTATACGCAGGCGCTGTTCTCCGCCGTCCCGATACCCGACCCTAAGACGAAGATGAAGCGCATAATACTTGCCGGCGATATCCCAAGCCCCGTTAACCCGCCGAGCGGCTGTAAATTCCATACGCGCTGCCCGCACTGCACGGATATTTGCAAGGATGTCGCGCCGAAATTTTCTGAGTGCGAGCCGGGTCACCATGTCGCCTGCCACCTCTACACGGGGTGCCGTCCGTGAACAAAAGACCGGACAAGGATAAGAGCAAGCCCGTCGATACGGGCGAAACGTTCTGCAATATGAACGTAGAGGGCTTTCGCTGGTACGACGCGGGCAAGGATGAACCTGCGTCATCCGCGCCGCGTTTGAACAAAAAAGAAAGACGCGCCGCCGTCAAGGCGTCATTTTCCGCTACGATAATGCCTTTTTTATTCTTTATAGCCGCGCTTACTCTGGCGGCGCTCGGTTTGTATCTTTGGTTAAAGTAATTTTTGCGCCGCCAAAGCTTTCGTTTCGTATATATTTTAGCCCGCCGCAGAAGCTGTCGACGGCGTTTATTTTCATGTAAAGGGCTTAGAATCCGTTCGCGTATATGCCCCGAATATGACGCTTTTTCGGTATGTTTTCAGCAGGAATGGACATACATAAAGCAGTTTTGTCTATTCCATTCGCGGTTTTTATATGTTATTCTAAAGTCGGGTTATAAATTATACAAGCAGTCTGAAGCTTTGACGGGGGTCGCAAGCGTCAGGGTTATGGGGGAATGACGGTGGTTAAGCGTATTGTCGGAAATCCGTTGATACGGGCGGATGATATTACGGGTCGCAACGAGAGCCTGGAGGTGATAGGCGCGTTCAATCCCGGAGTAACCGAGTTTAACGGCGGGGTCTTGCTGTTGTTAAGGGTCGCCGAGCGCGTCAAGCCGAACGATAAGACCGTCGGCGTTCCGATAGCTTCGGACGGTGAAATCAAGATTTCGGAATTTCAAAAAAGCGACAAGGACTGGGATTTTTCCGATTCCAGAGTCATTACGCAGAGGGGCGGCAAAAAGCTGTTAACCTCCTTATCGCGGCTCGCCGTGGCAAGAAGCCTTGACGGCGCGCGGTTCGAGCTTACCGGCGGGGGAATTTTTCCCGAGACGGAGTACGAGGAATACGGGATAGAGGATCCCCGCATAACAAAAATTGAAAACAAGTATTACATAACCTATTCGGCGGTTTCGTCGAAAGGAATTTGCGCGGTTCTGCGCGTTACCGATAACTTTATAGATTTTGAAAGCCGCGGCGTCATCTTGTGCCCGGATAACAAGGACGCGGCGATATTCCCCGAAAAAATCGGGGGAAGGTACTATATTTTGCACCGTCCGTCGGGCTCGGAGTTTTCACCTCCTGAAATATGGCTTGCCGAATCCCCCGACCTTGCGTGCTGGGGTAATCACCGGCATCTTATGGGGGTGCGTCGCGGGAGATGGGACGGCGTGCGTATCGGCTCCAGCTCGGTACCGATTAAGACGGATAAGGGTTGGCTTGTGCTGTATCACGGCGCGGATATAAATAACCGGTATTGCTTGGGCGCGTTTCTGTTGGACGCGGAGCGGCCGTGGATAGTGACGGGGCGCACGGACAAGCCGTTTTTAGAGCCCGAGCTGCCTTATGAAACGGACGGCTTCTTCGGGAACGTCGTATTTGCCTGCGGGTGCGTACGAAGCGGCGACACCTTAAAAATTTATTACGGAGCGGCGGACGACAAGGTGTGCCGCGCGGACGTCGGGCTAAACGATATATTCGACGCTATGCGGTGAGCTTGTGCAAAGACAAAACGGGAGGGGGTTAACGGTTTGACAAAGACAACGGCTGGATTTAATAAGAAAAGCTTTATTTCTAAGCTGAAAAAAAACGACTTTGTGAAGAACAGAGGACGTTATGTTTTGTTGTTGCCCTCGATTATTTTCATGACCGTATTCGCCTACATTCCTATGATAGGCATAGTGATATCCTTTCAAAACTACGATCCGGTCGCGGGCTTCTTCGGCAGTCCGTGGATAGGGATCGAAAACTTCAAATTCTTCTTCGAGGGCAGCGAGTGGTTGCAGGTTACACTTAACACGCTGTACCTTAACGCGCTGTTCATCATTACCGGCACCGTTATGTCCATAGTAATCGCCGTTATAATGAGCGAGCTAAAAAGCAAGATGTTCACGCGCACTACGCAAACGCTCATGACCCTGCCGAATTTTGTTTCGTGGGCGACGATAGCGCTTTTTTCGGTAGCATTCTTCGAGAGCCGCGGAATAGTCAACGCCGTTATCACCGCGGTAGGCGGCGAGTCTGTATCCTTCTATTCTAACCCCGACGTTTGGGTGGGCGTGTTCGTCATAATAAGGGCGTGGAAGGGCTCCGGCTGGGGCGCGATAATTTATATGGCGGCGATACTCAGCATAGACAAGGAGATTTACGAGGCGGCTAAAATCGACGGCGCGAACAAGCTGCGCTGCATATTCAAAATTACCCTGCCGCTTATCAAGAACATGGTCGTGCTTATGACTATAATGGCAATAGGCGGAATATTCAGAGGCGATTTCGGCATGATATACCCGTTCGTAGGCGACAACTCGATGCTGTATCCGACGACGGACGTAATCGACACCTATGTGTTCAGAGCGTTGAGGAGCTTCACCAACTACGGGAGAGCCGCGGCTGTCGGTCTGTATCAGTCCGTAATGGGCTTCGTGCTGGTAATCTTCGCCAACAAGCTCGCCAAACGCTACGCGCCCGAATCCGCGATGTTTTAGGAGTAACTATGGAAAGGACAAAAACGTTAAAGGTTATGAAGACCAAGAGGAACGTATCCGACAGGATACTGCTCGCGGTTTTTTATGCCTTTGCGACGGTCTTTGCGGTGTTATGCCTATACCCGTTCCTGCAGGTGTTCATAAGCAGCTTTGCCGACGAGGTAACGCTGACGCGCGAGGGCTACAAGCTGATACCGTCAAAATTTTCCGCGGACGCGTGGAAAACGCTTTTCGGGTCAAACGAGATAATATTCGCCTACGGCTTGACGATAGGCATAACGGTAGTCGGCACCGTAGTAAGCGTAATAATAACTGCCATGGCGGCTTACGCTCTTTCGGGGAAGGCGTTAAAATACAGGAATTTCTTTAACTTCCTTTACTATCTGACCATGCTTTTTTCGGGCGGGCTTATACCGTACTACATATTGATTACAAACTATCTGCAATTGAAGAATAATCTGCTTGTCTACATTATTCCTGCGGCGTTTAACGTATGGAATATGTTCCTGCTGCGTAATTTCTTCAACGATATACCCGAATCGCTCATAGAGAGCGCGCGTTTGGACGGCGCAAGCGAATTTGTGACGGCGTTCAGAATAGTAATCCCGTTGTCCTTGCCCGCGTTGGCTACTATCGGCTTGTTCACCGCGCTTTCGTTTTGGAACGAGTGGATGACGAGCATGCTGTATATGGATAACGAGAAGTACTATACCCTGCAATATCTGATTGTGCGAATGGTCAATAACGTATCGGCGGCGAGCAACGCCGGACAGAGCGGCCTGCCCGCCGGTGTAGTGTCCGTACCCGCCAACACCTTGAGACTCGCCACGGCTATTGCGACGATAGGACCGATAATACTGCTCTATCCGTTTTTACAAAGGTACTTTGTTGCGGGCTTGCGGGTAGGCGGAGTAAAGGGCTGAAAAATGCCGCATATACGCGCGGCATAAAATAAACGAACAAAAAACGGGAGGTAAAAAACATGAGAAAGAGAATAACGGCGCTTGTTACGGCGGTTATCACGGCGATAGGCGGCTTTGCGGCGGTCGGTTGCACGAACGGCAGAGTAAACGACGGTCCGGAGGAGGTGCGCTTCTATCTGTGGACCGACGACGGGGGCACGCCTAAGGGCTTTTCGGCGGTGCTTGATGCGTTTAATAACGGCGCGGGCAAGGATATGGGCATTAAACTGGCGTTCAGCTTCGATACGCAGAACGATTACAAGCAAAAGCTTAATTTGTCAATTGCCTCGGGTCAGAACGATTATGACGTGGTTTTCGACGCGGCATGGATTTATCTGTCCGAGTTCGCTAAAAAAGACTACTATTACGAGCTTTCGGACTTCTTTAATAACGACGCATACGCCGGATTAAAATCCGCGTTTACGGCGGACTATCTGGATAACAACCGGTTCAATAACGGCATCTACGGCATACCGCTCACCGAGACGTTCGGAGAGGTTTCCGTGGCGTATATCCGCAAGGACTGGCGTCTGGTGTGCGCGGCGGACGCCGCGTGGGTTAAGCCCGCCGGTATCGCCGCTTCGCCCGTAACGTACGCGGATCTGGTTAACGGTATCGATAACTTTAACGAATTGGAATATTACCTCTATTGGGTCAAGGGAAATAAGACCGGCGTCGTTCCCGCGCTTTCTAACAACGACGCGACATGGGGCGCGTGGGATCTTGCCAACACGCATACGCTGCCCGGGAAGAATGCGCAGGATTACACGGCCGCCGGAATTAAGACCGGCATTCTCGTGCGTCAGGGGGTAGAAGCGGAGGCGTATATACGCAACGGCGAGGTCATGGCGGTGAATATAGACGAATATCTT
>JAITNT010000126.1 GCA_031290295.1 Clostridiales bacterium | reverse complement strand
CGAAAATACCGCCTTTGCCGCCAAGCTTGCCGCGGAATCCGACAGACGGGATATCGCCGCAGTATCATCCGGGCAATGCGCCGCGCTTTACGGGCTTAATACGCTTGACTCTAATATTCAGGACAGGGATAATAATTATACGCGCTTCATATGTATTTCCAAAAAGCTGCGCGTATTCAAAAATGCCGATAAGATAAGTATTACCGCGAGCCTGCCGCACGAATCCGGCAGCCTTAATAAGCTGCTCACACGCTTTACCGTGCTCGGCGTAAATCTGACTAAGCTCGAATCGCGTCCCATGCCGAATACGGATTTTGAATTTCTTTTCTACTTCGATTTTGAAGCCGATATCGAGCGTACGGAAATCCTTAACCTTATCACCGAATTAAGCCTAAGCTCCGACCAGTTTACCTTCTTGGGCAGTTATCACGAGGTTATTTGAGAGCATGTTTGAAAATAAGCGTTACGGCGTAATCGGCGAGCATCTCGCTCACAGCCGTTCAAAGGAAATCCACGCGCGCTTCGGCTATGACTACTCCGTTAACGAGCTGAAGCCCGAAGAGCTAGGGGATTTCGTACAGCACAGCGGCTATGACGGCTTCAATGTTACCATACCGTACAAAAAAGCCGTCATGCCATACCTAAGCCGCATAGACGCTTATGCCGCGGCTTGCGGAGCGGTGAATACCGTCGTCAAAGAGCCGTACGGTTACGTCGGCTACAATACCGACGTTTTCGGGCTAGTCTACATGATTAAGAGCGCGGGCATGTCGTTGCAGGGCAAAAAAACGCTTATTCTCGGCAAGGGCGGCGCGGCGCTCGCCGCTTACGCCGCCGCCAAGGAGCTGAACGCCGCCGAAATATTATTTATAACACGCGGCGGGGCGGATAATTTCGGAAATCTCGAACGGCACTCGGACGCGGAGATTATTATTAACGCGACCCCCGTAGGCATGTACCCCAACGCCGGAGAAAGCGCAGTAGATTTATCGGTTTTTGATAAGCCGTCCGCCGCCGTCGACCTTGTGTATAATCCGCTCAAAACGGCGTTCATTTTTCAAGCGGAGCTGCTGGGTATTCCTTACGTTTCCGGCCTTAAAATGCTGGTCGCGCAAGCGAAGTACGCCGCGGAGCTTTTTACGGGCGAAGCTTATCTCGATTCCGTTATCGAGGAAATATACCGCGACATGTATTTCGAGGCAAGCAATATCGTATTAATAGGAATGCCCTCTAGCGGCAAAACCGAAATCGGCAAGCTGCTTGCGGAAAAAACCGGAAAAGCCTTCGCGGACACGGACGAGGTTATCGAGCGCGACACGGGGATTACAATACCCGAAATATTCCGCACGCAGGGCGAAGCCGCCTTTCGCGAATACGAACGCCGCGTAATCGACGAATACGGCCGTATGAGCGGTCGGATAATCTCGACGGGCGGCGGCTCGGTCACCGTAAGCGGCGCATACTCCGCGCTAAAACAGAACGGTATAGCGGTACATCTCGTGCGCGACAAGGCTAAGGTCGACCCTACGGGCAGACCCCTCCTGTCCGAGCCGGGCGCGTACGAAAGGCTAGGCGCGGTTCGTATGCCCGCCTATAAGAGGTTCGCCGACGTCACGGTATCAAACGACGGCGAAAAGGAAAAGACAGTCGAAGAAATACTAAAAAAGGCTAAGGCCTTTATCGCCGAACAGTAGATACGGATATGAGTAAGCTGAATTTGTATAGGGTACGGGCGGCTTGCATTCGCGGACTGGCGGGTTAACAAAACGCGCCGTAAATTGCCTTAATCGTTTTTTCAAAATCCGAATTGTCTACCGCTACGATAATATTCAGCTCGCTGCTGCCTTGGTCGATCATGCGGACGTTTATGTCCGCCGCGCCGAGCGCTTCAAAAAGACGGGCGGCGGTACCCTTCTTGCGGCTCATTCCGTGACCTACGGTGGCACTAAGCGCAAGATTAGCGACGACCTCGATATTATCCGGGCTGACTACGGCTTTTAAGCGTTCGATTATCCCCGCAAGCATCCGTTCGCCGACGCTGCTGCCGTCGATAATTACGGACATCGTGTCTATACCGGACGGCATATGCTCGAAGGATACGTTGAAGTGTTCAAGTACGGACAGCACCTTGCGGGCAAAGCCGACCTCGCTGTTCATCATGGACTTCTCGATATTGATAGATAAAAAATCCTTGAGGCCCGCAATGCCGGTAATAGTTCTTTTTTCGTCATGCTCATATTCCTTGGACGGAATAATCATCGTCCCCGCATCCGCAGGACTAAAGGTATTGCGTATATTAATCGGGATTTCCGCTTTTCTCACGGGGAAAATCGATTCTGGATGCAGTACCGCCGCGCCCATATATGACAGCTCGCGCAGCTCCTTATAGGTTAAAGAATCTATTTTTTGCGGATTCGCGACAATTTTTGGGTCGCAAACCATGAACCCCGAAACGTCCGTCCAGTTCTCATAGAGCGCGGCGCGCGCCGCGCGCGCGATAATCGCGCCGCTGATATCGGAACCGCCGCGCGAAAACGTGCGTATAACGCCGCTCGGCAGGCTTCCGTAAAAGCCCGGGATTACCGCATATTTATGCCTGGCAAGCTCGCGCGCCGCAAGGTCGTTGGTATGCTCGGCGTCAAACGTCCCGTCGGCGTAGAACTTGACAATTTTATCGGCATCTATAAAATCGAAGCCGAGGCGAGCCGCAAAAATCTTCGCGGACAAGTATTCCCCGCGGCTTGCGGCATAGTGCGCATCCGCGCCGCCGTTAATATCGGACTTGATTTTGGCAAGCTCGGCGGTTATATCGAGCTTTAGCTCTAAATCCGCGCATATGCCCGTAAAACGCTCCTCAATTTTACAAAAAACCGAACCGCAGTCCCCCGTATCGGCAGCGGCCTTTTGCGCCGCGTACAACAAATCGGTGACCTTTTCGTCGCGTCCGTTGCGTTTGCCGGGCGCGGAAACTACCGCGTATTTGCGATCGCGGTCGGATAAAATAATGTCCGCCGCCTTGTTGATTGCGGCGGCGTCCGCCATAGA
>JAITNT010000101.1 GCA_031290295.1 Clostridiales bacterium | reverse complement strand
ATTGACATGGATAAAGTGAATTTGTATTCGGTGCGGGCGGCATGGACAATGTTTCGACTCGCGATAGCTTTGACATGGATAAAGTGAATTTGTATTCGGTGCGGGCGGCATGGACAATGTTTCGACTCGCGATAGCTTTGACATGGATAGGGTTTTATTTGTATTGTGTACGGGAGCAAGCAGAGTAACTTTCAACCGTACACAATACAATTAAGACACGGAGCGCCAGCTATATCGCATTTTTGCGGAGCGACACCGAAGAACTTGGTCGGCTGCTAAAATCTTGCCTTTTGTTGTCTGTACACCAGTATTCTTTCGCCGCCGATAAGGGGAAGCTTCAGCCCGGGGTTTTGCATCATAATAAGCTCCGGAGTAGTGCACAGTGATTTGGCTACGTCCCAAAGCAGCTCGCCCTCGCGGGTTATGTGGATTGCAAAGGCGGACAACGAGGTATCTCTTTGGGCGCCTTGCTCCACCTCCTTGATAACATAGTTGATTACCGAGCCGTACAGGTCTGCGGAGAACATAACGTTTACGCTTATGTCCACCTCGCCGGCACGGCGTTGGCGGGCGTGAATATCGGTTATCACCGCTCCGGCAAGTACGGTCATGCCCTCTCGCGCCGAATCGGAATTAAGCGTTATCGAATACGGCAGCTCCGCGCTTACGGAGAATTTATTTTGCTTTTCGGCGTTATAATATATAATATTGCAGTTAACTAAGCCTTCCAAAACCGTCCGTCCCTCCGCCGTATAGGCGTTGGCGATGTTGATGCGGTTGCCGCAGACGGCGAGCACGGTATCTATGGACGGAATGTTGTCCGCAAGCGCGGCTGAACCCTCTATTTTATCGGGACACACAAGGGAGCATTCGAGCCTGTTTACCAAAAAGCTTTCCGAGACAACCTGCAATTCGTGCGAAACGCTGAATGCGTCGACCACCGCTTCGCAAACGGCGTTGCGGTAAACGGCGGCGTCCACGCTTATCGCGCAGTCGCGGATAACGGAATTACCGGCGTCGCTCAATTGAAGCTTGGCGGCGGATTTGGAAACGCTCGCCGCGCATTCGGCGGTGTCGCCCGCCCGCGCCCCGCTGCAGGGAAGCTCCTGCGAGAAATCGCCGACAATTATGCGGCTCTTGATATCGTCGTCCGCCGTAAGATACGTGAGCGCGGTAATAATTTTGCCGCTTAGCGCCAAGCAGTCCGCTTCCGGTCTGCACGCGCCCAAATATGCCGAGGTCTCGCACATGAGAACCTGCGTTATTTCGTCCTTAATGTCAAATTCCTCGGAACTCACAAACTCGTCCTGCAGCCTTGCCGCAAGCTCGGAACAGCTTATTTCGCTTTTGCGGGTATAAAGCTCGGGGTCGCCTTTAAGATACCTTATTTCGTCGCAGGCGAGCTTAAACAACGTTATTTCCGCTACCGCGGCGAGCTTGATTTCGGCAGCGTTCACGCTCACGGTGTCCGCATCGATTACCGCCGCCCGCAATTGCAACTCGGCGGCGGGCGTAATGTCGGGCGAAGCAAGCGTCCCGTTAAAGTCCTCCGAATATTCAAGGCAACGACATTTTGCAGAGGAGTCGAGGTACAGAAGCTTATAGTTGACGCGCCCGCCGTACCGCGCCTCGCCGGACAACGCCTCGAAGCCGGTAATAACGGCGTCCGCGCCCACGCAAAGCACTCCGGCAAAATCCGCGCCCGCCTCCGCCGTCAATCTCGTCTCTACCGCGGTTTGCGCCGAAACGAGCTTCTTGCGGTAATCGTTCTTCAGTTCGTCATACATTGGTTCAAATGCCATAATCTGTGCCCCCTAAAAATAAGTTCTTTTCATGTTTTGTCCTAAACACTATATCATATCGCCGTTTCGTCCGATTTATGACAAATTTGACGTAAAATTACGGAGCGAATAAAGGTCCTTTGGATTTTTATTCACTCCGGTAAGGGGGACAAGCTATATCGCATACGGGGTAAATCCCGTATTGCTCTTACGCCTTTCCCCCTCTGCCGTGCGCTATGCGCACGGCAATTCACCCCCTTTTCACGCCTTTTGCGCCGCTTACGCTCACCGCAAAAGGCTGTCACGGCAATCCGGAAACCGCCTGCTACATGCGGTAATGCGGAATAAAGAAGGAGGATAAAATTAAACCGGATTGCCTCACTTCGGCTTCACCTCGTTCGCAATGACGGATAGGACTAGTTTTATTGTATGGGGCGGTGAAAGCGGCGAAGAGATGTTTCGACTACGCTCAACATGACATTGATTTTGTTTTGATTTTATTGTGTACGGAAGAACAAGGAGAACCCGTACCGCTAGCGCAGTGCCGATTCACGTTTGGTCGGTATCGTTTGGTCGGTTAAAACTCCGGAAAAAGGTTTATTTCTTGATTGCGGCGGGAATACTGTTTTATAACGGTTAAATTGACGAAGGGCGGGGACGGAACGGTCCGACCGTCGGATGCGACAAGCAATGAGGTGCATATACAAATGAGAAAAGCAATATTTGAAATCGACGGCGTCCGCCAAAAAATCGCCGCCCTCAAGGGCAGAAACGTACGTATGCTCATTAACCGGGGACGCAAACGCATAATAAAGCTGAACGGCGTTTTGGAGGATATTTATCCCTCAGTGTTCACAATCCGCGTAGCCACCGACCGCACCACCTCTTTGGTCACATATTCCTATTCGGACGTACTGTGTAACGATGTAAAAATCACCGACGCGGGGCGCTAAGAAAGCCGACCAAACGTGCGACCGCGGCTAATTAGTCCTCGTCGTCCTCGTCCTCGTAATCCTCGTCGTCGTTGAATTCGATGTCGTCCTCGTCGAGCTCCTCGAATTCGTCCTCGGGGTCGGCGGGTTCTTCCGCGAAATCGTCCTCCTCGGCTTCCTGCTCGGCAAGCTCGGACAAGGAAATCTCTATGGGGTCCTCCTCTACGATTGCCGGTTCCTCGTCGATGTAGTTCCAGTCGTCGATGTTATCCTCCGCCTCGCGCGCCATGCGTTCCTTGGCGCAAAGAAAGCAGACCTCCTCCTCGGGCGACATAAAGTTTATTTTGCATTGCGGACACAGCACCTCAAGCTCGGCATCCTCGTCCGGAATCAGTATTATCGGGTCGACAAGATTCAGCTCGGCAAGACAAACGTCGCAACACTTACGCTTGCGCTCGTTCGGAATGTAATTCAGCTCGCATCGCGGACAAATAATATACTCCGGTTTGTTATTCTTCATTATAACCTCCATACCGCCGCGTTACGGCGGCAAAAGCGGCGCCGACAGCTTAGCGGTTAAGCGTAAAAGCCCCGCAAAAACATAAGCTAAAACAGCGTCTGCCCGCAAGCGTCCTCTTATCTTTCCATATTATATTCATTCCGCTATCAATTGTAAACTATTTTTAATTAATCTTTTGAAAATCCTTAGATTTTTATACGTTTTTTCACTCCGTCCGAAAAAAAGCCGCAAGAAACCTTTCTTCCGCGACGAGGAAACGTCTATTAAATTACCGCCGGATTTTAGAGCGTTAGAGCAAAACGCGGTTTCGCCCCGCGCGAGCGGCAGACTGACGTCGGCATTAAAATTTTTATTATCGCCCTTGTCAACAGCCCGATTCCGCTATCCCAGAACCGCCGTAGAAAGTATATTTACAAGAGTAAACAGCTCGATAAACCAAACCGTCGCCGTCACGGAAATTACGCAGCTTAAAAGCGCCGTCGAGCGACCCTTTGCCAAAGCAATCCATGAAAGCACCGCCGAAACGGCGAGGCTCGACGTGCATATAAAATAGTTTACCGCTTGCAACACATAATAGACCGGTATGCTATAGCGGACAGCGACGCGGCTGATTAAAAATCCTCCGACGGTCATTACCAAAAGGGTGATTATGAATATGATGAAGAACGGCCGCTTTGCGATTTCCGCCGATTTAGACGCGGGCTTTACCGCGGGCTTTATTACGAACGCGCCGCAAGACGGACACGTCGAGGCTTCGTCCGGCAATTCGTGACCGCATGTCGTACAAAATCTCATACTTTTCTCCTTTCAATTACAACGTTATGTTACACGGCGAAACGGACGACTCTAAAAAAGAAAGTAGCTGCCGTAACTCAACATAACGAGCGTCGATACCGAGTTCAGCACTACGCCGATAATTCCCAAAATAAGCGCGGCCGTGCCTAAGCGGGAGTTGTTTTTCTTTGCCTTTACGCCCAAAACAAGGGCAAAAATACTTGCTCCGAGAAGCAAAGCCGCGGCAATTATATGAACAAATCCGAACGCGAACAGCACCAGCGAGACAATTCCCAGCACAAGCCCCGCGACGCAGGGCTTCGCGGCGGCTCCGCCTTGCTGATAGCCGTACGGATTGTAGGGGTTGGCGTAGGGAGCGTTGTAGGGGTTGCCGTGCGGATTATTATATTGATTGTAGCCTTGCGGATTTTGATTTTGTGCCGCGGGCGGGTTGTATTGCTGCACGTAAGGCTGTCCCGGCGCGATAACGGGTTGCTGCGGCGCGGTCTGCTGTCCCGGCGCAGGCTGCTGTTGCACCGGCGCGATAACGGGCTGCTGCTCGGGCGCTTCGGGCGCGTACTGAGCGGCGCCCGCGGTCGCGTTATACGCCGAGGCGTATGTGTTCGCTCCGTAGCCGCAGCCGTAAACGTAGCTCTGCTGCGGCGGATTATTCACGGGAGGATAGCTGTAATTAGCTTGCGCGGACGGTTGAAAGCCCGCGTTGTTTTGCGCGGGCGCGGACGGCGCGTCGCTCGCGGACTCCGCGACCTGACTGCCGCACTCGTCGCAGAAATTTAACCCGTCCTTTAATTTGTGTCCGCAAAATGAGCAAAACATACTACCACCTCTTTACAATTTATTATGCTTATGAGGAAAGCATACCACTGTTCGGGGTTCGTGTCAATACCCGAACCGCCCGATTTTTAATTTTTAACCATATTTTAAGTTTTCTAATTTTCAGCACGGTTATGCGCGCTCTAAGGCGGACGGGGGGGGGCGGCGGGTAATGTTATGTGCGGGCGAACGGGGGCGGTCGCCCGCATGGAAAAGAGGGCAAAGCCTGTTCACTCCGACCCCATTGATATTTCCGCCAGTCCGGCGTGGTTGTTGTTCGCGACGGAGACCGCCTTGAAGTCCGCGCCGAACCTTTCAAAATATATTCTGAAGCAGAACACGGGGACGGTTTGAGCGTTCTCCGTTTCGTTCTCGTCGGTTTTCATGGCGTACAGCTTGAAGCCTAGCGACGCTTCGGGGTGAACGGGGTTGGCGATAAGCGTAACCGGCATAGTCTGTACAGCCGTAACCGTTCCGTCTATTTCGGCGGTGCCGGACATCGTGCAAATCAGCGTGACGTCGGCGTAAATTTTGCCGTCCTCCTCGCCCGCGCGGAAAACATAGGTCATAAAGGTCGTTTCTCCGTAGGCTATGCCGGAAACCGCCGGAGCGTTCTCCGCGCCCGGCATAAACGTCTTGTTCTCGCCGTTATCGCTATAAGAAAAACCGCCCAGCCCGAACGTCGCCCGCGCGTCCTCGAACGCCGTGCAGAAGTCGTCTAAGCTTTTGTCCGAACCCGAGGTAAAGCTCATATAAGCGGCGCGGTCGCCCAGATTCAGGTACAATTGATCCCATACCAAACGCAAATCGGTCAAGCGCGAGGAGCAAGCCGTCATAAGCGTAACCGCCGCCGCCAGTAATAACAGCATTCTTTTAACTTTTCTCATAACAAATCCTCATTCGGCAAACTGACTGTTGTACAAATCGCAGTAGAAGCCGTTCTTCGCCATCAATTCGTCGTGGCTGCCTTGCTCTATAATATCGCCGTGATTCATTACGAGAATAATGTCGGCGTTCTTGATTGTGGACAGGCGGTGCGCTATAACGAACGACGTGCGCCCCTTGAGAAGCTCCTTCATGGCTTGTTGAATGTGTATCTCGGTAATAGTGTCAACCGAGCTTGTC